>NZ_JBHYKH010000674.1:0-4133 GCF_042741275.1 Streptomyces sp. NPDC058964 | reverse complement strand
GTCAATCAGGTTGTGGTTTGTGGCGGGGGGCGGCTCGCGGAGCGCGCCGCCGAAGATGCGGAAGTCATGGGCGTAGACGAAGACCGTACGGCCCTCCACCGTGCCCCAGCCGGTCACCACGCCGTCCGTGTAGGGCCGCTTGTTCTCCAGGCCGAAGCCGGTGGCGCGGTGCCGGCGCAGCGGCTCGATCTCCTGGAAGCTCCCCTTGTCGAAGAGCAGTTCGAGACGCTCGTGGACGGTCAGCTTGCCCTTGGCCCACTGCTGCTCGGTGGCGCGCGGACCGGGTCCCTCCCGTACGGTCTGCTTCACCAGGCCGAGCAGGGCCACCCGGGAGCGCGGGTCGGGGCGCGGCGGCGGCTGGGTCATGGGGGCGAGTGAGGTGGTGTCCTCGGTCACGGTCATGGGTCACCCATCCATGTGGCTCAGGGTATTCGGACCGTCAATTCAAACCGCGTCGCTCGGCAAGGGGCCACTGCGATCACCCCCTATGGTCGGGGACGGCCCCCCTACTAAGGGTGGCGGACGGGGTGGAATAGGGGTTGGTGGGGCGTTGCCCGGCATCTAGAACTGTCCGAACGAGGCGAGTTCGCGACAAGACGGGTGCTGCGATGACAACGGCGATGGTATTCCCGGGAATGGGGCCGACGCGTTTCCGGGAACTCGGGCGTTTCCTGCTTCTCGATTCGCATGCCAAGAAACTGCTTCCGGTCGCGGACGACGTCCTCGGCCACTCCCTTTTCGACGCGTTCCGGGAGAGCGACGACGAGTACGCCCCGGCGGCTCAGGTCGCCTTCATGGTGGTGTGCACGGCCCTCGCCGAGCGGGCCCGCGAGGACCTGGGCGCCGAGCCGGCGGTGTGCACCGGCCCCAGCTTCGGCGAGAAGCCCGCGGTCGGCTTCAGCGGGGCGCTCGGCTTCGCGGACACGGTACGGATGACGGCCGGGCTGGCGCGCTGCACCGCGGAGTACTTCGCGCGCGAGCACCGGGACGTGGTGACGCAGTCGTTCGTACGGGCCCCGGCCGGCCCCCTGGCCGAGCTGTTCGCGGGGATGGACGCCCGCGGCGCCTGGCACGAGGTGGCCTGCCGCCTCGACGACGGGTTCCAGATGGTGTCCGTCCGCGAGCCCGAACTGGAGTCCTTCCAGCGGGAGTTGCGGGCAATCGGGGCCCTTCCCCTGTACGTGATGCGCCCGCCGATGCACTCCTCGCTGTTCACGGGACTGCGCGAGCTCGCCGCCCGCGAGGTCATCGACGCCCTGCCGCTGCGCGACCCGCGGCTGCCGGTCATCGCCGACCAGGACGGCACCGAACTGACCACCGCGGCCCAGCTGCGGCAGATGCTCCTCGACCACTTCGTACGCCCCGTCGACTGGCCCGCGACCCTGGACGCGCTGCGGGCCCGCGGCGTCGAGCGCCTGCTGGTCGCCGGCCCGGACGCCCTGTTCGGCCGGGTGGAGTCGGCGACCTCCCGCTTCGAGGTGGTCCCGGTGTCGCCGGAGCGCACGCTGCGCGCGCCGGCGGCCCGGCCCGCGACGGCTCCGGCGGGGGTGTGACATGACGACCCAGGTCTTTTCCGGACCCCAGGCACAGCCGGACTCCGCCGACGACGAGTACGCCGGCAGCCTGCACGGGCTGTTCCTGCGCGGGCTGGCCGTGTCGGGCGACCGTGAGTGCTTCCGGGTCGACGGGCGCGGCACCACCTACACCGAGGCCCACCGGGCGGCGCTCGCGCTCGCCGGGGCGCTGGTCGAGGTGTGCGGCGGTGTGCCGCGTACCGTCGCCGTGCTCGGCAGCAAGAGCGGCGAGGCCTACACCGGGCTGCTGGCCGCGCTGTACCTGGGGGCTCGGGCCGTACCCCTGCACCCCGACTTTCCCGCCGCCCGCAACCGGGCCGTCCTGGCGGCCGCCGAGGCCGACGCCGTGGTCGCCGACGCACGGGGCGTGACCGCGTACGAGCGGATCGGCATGCCGGGCGTACCGCTCGTCGCGGCCGGGGAGGGACCGCTTCCCGGGACACCGCTGGCGGCGCCGCGTGCGGTCGGCCCGGAGGACACCGCGTACATCCTGTTCACCTCGGGGTCGACCGGCCGCCCCAAGGGGGTGCCGACCACGCACCGGGCCACCGACAGCTACTTCCGTACGCTGCGCGCGCGGTACGGCTTCGGGCCCGACGACGTCTTCACGCAGACCTTCGACCTCACCTTCGACTGCGCGATGTTCGACCTGTTCTGCGCGTGGGGCGCGGGCGGCCGCGTCGTGCCGCTGCCGATGCGGGCCTACCGTGCGCTGCCGGAGTTCCTCGCCGAGGAGCGCGTGACGGTGTGGTTCTCGACCCCGGCGGCCATCGCCCTCGCCCGGCGCTCGGGGGCGCTGGCGGCGGGCGCCCTGGACGGGCTGCGCTGGTCGCTGTTCGCCGGCGAACCACTGCACCGCCACGACGCCGAGGCATGGCAGGCCGCGGCGCCGCACAGCACCGTGGAGAACCTGTACGGCCCGACCGAACTGACCATCACCGTCACCGCGCACCGGCTGTCGCCCGCCACGCCCGCCGAGCGGTACGTCAACGGCGTGGTCCCCATCGGCCCCGTGTACGGCTCCCTCGACCACGTACTGCTCGGCCCCGACGGTTCCACCGGCGGCGACGAGGGCGAACTGTGCGTCACCGGGCCGCAGATGTTCAGCGGCTACCTCGACCCGGCGGAGGACGAGGGCCGCTTCCTCGACCACGACGGGCGCCGCTGGTACCGCACCGGTGACCGGGTGCGCCGCTGGCCGGACGGCGAGATCGCCTACCTGGGCCGGGCCGACGACCAGGTGCAGGTGCAGGGCTGGCGTGTGGAACTGTCCGAGGTCAGCCACGCCGTGCGCGCCCTGGACGGGGTGGAGGACGCCGTCACGGTCGCCGTGCCGGTGGACGGCAGCCATGAGCTGGTCGCCTTCTACACCGGCCGCGCATCCCAGGGCGCGCTGCTCGCCAAGGAGTTGAGCGCGGACCTGCCCAAGGCGATGGTGCCGCGGCTGCTCACCCACCTGGACGAGTTCCCGATGAACGCCAACCGCAAGATCGACCGCTCCGCTCTCAGGTCCCGCGCGCTGACGCTCCTGGACCGCGGCCGCACCCCGAGCCGACCCGACGCCGATCCTGCCACGGACCACTAAGGAGAGACCCCGTGGACGAGAACCTGACCAAGGACGCGAAGCTGCTGCACCACCTCGTCGACGCCCAGGCCGCCGCGCGCCCGCAGGACGTCGCCGTGCGTGACGCCCGGGACACCTGGACCTGGGAGCAGCTCGCGGCACAGACCCGGGCGGCCGCCGACTGGCTGCGCCGGGCCGGTGTGACGCCGGGCGACCGGATCGTCGTACGGCTGCCGAACGTGCGCGAGACGACGGCGCTGCTGTACGCGGCCTCCCGCCTCGGCGCCGCCCTGGTGCCGATCAGCGCGGAGATGAAGGAGTTCCATCTGCGCGCGGTGATCGCCGACTGCGAGCCGCGACTGGTGGTCGTCGCGGACGGTGTGGGCGAGTGGGTGTCGGGCCTGACCGAGCGGCCGGTGCACGAGGTCGGCGCCCTGTGGTCCGAGCTGACGGCCGACGGGGACACCGCCGAGGCCGGCCAGGCGCCCGGCACCCCGGCCGTGCTGATCTACACCTCGGGCTCGACCGCCACCCCCAAGGGCATCATCTGCCCGCACGCACAGATGCTGTTCGCGGCGCGTTCCATCAACCAGGTGCTGGGCTACCGCGCCGACGACACCGTCTTCGTCCGCGTCCCGCTCTCCTTCGACTACGGCCTCTTCCAGGTGCTGCTGTGCGGGGTGTCCGGCGCGACCCTGGTCCTCGCCGACTCCGAGGCCGACTCCAAGCTGCACATCCTGATCCGGGAGAGCGGCGCCACCGTGCTGCCGCTGGTGCCGTCGCTGGGCGGGCCGCGGTTGCGGGGCGCGCCGCGCCGCCCCCCCCCTGCCGCTTAGCGGGCTGGGGGCGCTCGCCCCTTGCCCCGCCCCCCCCCGCCCCCGGGGTGTGGTCGTGGGTGGGGGGGTGGGGGTTGGGGTATCGGCGCCGGGTCGGGACGGTGGTTGGGGGGGCCACCCCGGCGCGGCGGGGCCCGGCCCCCGAAGCCGCCGAAGCCC
>NZ_JBHYKH010000673.1:0-4139 GCF_042741275.1 Streptomyces sp. NPDC058964 | reverse complement strand
GTCGCCCGTCCCGACCGGCAGGGGCAGCACCACCGTCTCCGGGGCGTGCCCCTCGGCCGTCTCCCGCGCCCAGTCGCCGACGGCGGCGACGATCACCTCGGCGTCCGGGAGGGGACGGGCGTCGAGCGAGTCGAGGAGTCCGTTCAGATGTCCCTGGGTGTTGGGCCCGTGGACGACGATGCTGAGCTGGGGCATCGCGGTGGACTCCTTGCCTCGTCGCCTCGAACGCACCTTTCACGTCATATTGTCACTTGAAGGGTGAAAGGGATAAACGTTCTTGCGCCGGTGGGGGCTCAGGAGGGAAGAGGAACCTTGGCCGCGGCCGGTTTCGGCGGTGCCTGCTTGGGCTTCTTGTCGCCGGTGAAAGCCTCGTACTCCCTGAGTACGTCCTCCGTCGGCCCGTCCATACGCAGCTCACCGCGCTCCAGCCACAGCACCCGGTCGCAGGTGTCCCGAATCGACTTGTTGTTGTGGCTGACCAGGAACACCGTGCCCGCGTGCTTGCGCAGCTCGCGGATCCGTTCCTCGGAGCGCTTCTGGAAGGAGCGGTCGCCGGTGGCCAGCGCCTCGTCGATCAGCAGGACGTCGTGGTCCTTGGCGGCGGCGATGGAGAAGCGTAGGCGCGCGCCCATGCCGGAGGAGTAGGTCCGCATCGGAAGGGTGATGAAGTCGCCCTTCTCGTTGATGCCGGAGAAGTCGACGATCTCCTGGTAGCGGGACTTGATCTCCTCGCGGGACATGCCCATGGCCAGGCCGCCGAGGAACACGTTGCGCTCACCGGTCAGGTCGCCCATCAGGGCCGCGTTGACGCCGAGGAGGGAGGGCTGGCCGTCGGTGTAGATGTGGCCGTTCTCCACGGGGAGCAGGCCGGCCACCGCCTTCAGCAGCGTGGACTTGCCGGAGCCGTTGGTGCCGATGAGCCCGATCGCCTCGCCCCTGTAGGCGACGAAGGAGACCTTCTTGACCGCGTGCACCTTGCGCACACCGGCCGCCTTCTCGGCCTGCTTGCGCCGGAGCATGCGGTTGAGCGCGGCGGTCGCGGTGCCGCGTCCGGCGCCGGTGCCGTTGACCCGGTAGACGATGTCGACGTTGTCGACGACGACGGTGGGGACCCGGTGGTCGGGGGTGCGGGGGTCGGGGATGCGGTCGTTCAGGTTCTCAGCCACGGCCGTACGTCTCCTCAGCCTTCCAGAAGTAGATGAAGCCGCCGACCCCGGCGATCAGGGCCCAGCCGGTCGCCGCCGCCCACACGTGCGGGGGCAGCTGGTGGGCGTGGAAGCTGTCGATCAGCGCGTACCGCATCAGGTCGATGTAGACGGCGGCCGGGTTGGACTCCAGCGCGATCGTCACCAGGTGCGGCAGGTGGTCCTTCGCGGTGAGCTTGTCGATGCTCCACATCACGCCGGAGACGTACATCCAGGTCCGCAGGATGAACGGCATCAGCTGTGCGATGTCCGGGGTCTTCGCGCCCATCCGGGCCATGATCATCGACACGCCGGCGTTGAACGTGAACTGGAGGACCAGGGCCGGGACCGCCAGCAGCCAGGAGGCCGCGACGGGCACGCCGAAGCAGAGCAGGATGACGATCAGTGCCGCCATCGAGAACAGCAGCTGCTGGAGCTGCTGGAGGCAGAACGAGATCGGCAGCGCGGCGCGCGGGAAGTGCAGTGCGCGGACGAGGCCGAGGTTGCCGGAGATCGCCCGGGTGCCCGCCAGGATCGAGCTTTGTGTGAACGTCCAGATGAACACGCCCGTCACCAGGAACGGGATGTAGTCCGGCACGCCGTGCTTGGTGCCCAGCAGGACGCCGAAGATGAAGTAGTACACCGCCGCGTTCAGCAGCGGGTTCATGACCTGCCACAGCTGGCCGAGCTTCGCCTGGCTGTACTGCGCCGTGAGCTTGGCGGTGGCGAAGGCGGTGATGAAGTGGCGGCGCGCCCACAGCTGGCTGACGTACTCGCGCAGAGTGGGGCGCGCGCCGCTGACCGAGAGCCCGTGGCGCGCGGCGAGTGCCGCGAGGTCGCCGGCCGGGGCCGGTGTCGAGGGCGGTGTGTGGAGAACCTGGCTCACATCCGCTGCTTTCGCTCGGGGGGAGTGGGGTTGCAGTCGTCCGGCCGGCGGGTCCGTCTTCCGTTGTTTCCTTACGCGTCTCTTCACGTTTTCTTACGTCGGGACGGGACCGTATCGTCGCAACGTGAGCGTAGGCCCAATCGACGTCGGAACGCAACCGTTTCGTCGTAACGCCCTATGCTTGACGGCATGACGACGAACGCCGACGAGCCCCGGGCGCGTCCGCGCCGCCGGGCTCCCGCCGGGGCTGCCGTGCTCCGCGAGGACGTGACCGAGGCCATCCGGGCGGCCGTCTTCGAGGAACTCGCGGCCGTCGGGTACGCCCGCATGTCCATCGAGGGCATCGCGCGCCGGGCGGGCGTCGGCAAGACCGCCGTCTACCGCCGCTGGAAGTCCAAGCTGCACCTCGTCCTCGACGTGGTCTCGGCGCTCGCGGTGATGGGCCTGCCCGTGCCGGACACCGGCTCCCTGGAGGGCGACCTGCGACTGCTGTACGAGGTCACGTCCCGCGCGCTGCGCCACCCCGTCGCCTCGCAGATCATCCCGGACCTCCAGGCCGAGGCGGCCCGCAACCCCGAGATCGCCGAGGCCATGCAGGAGGCCCTGCGCGAGGGGCAGGAGGGCGTCGCCAGCAAGATCATCGCGGCGGCCGAACAGCGCGGCGAGCTCCGCCACGGCGTCGACGGCGAACTTGCCCTCGACCTGATCTCCGGCCCCCTGTACTGGCGCTCGGTCGTGATCCGCAGCCCGAAGCTGCCCAAGGGATACCTGGAGGCGCTGAGCCGCGCCACCACGGAGGCGCTCAAGGCCCTGTGAGGCGGGGCGGCGCGCGGTCGCCTAGCCCGCCAGCCGTCGCGCCAGCTCCGTCAGGTCCTCGGCCCGCAGCACCCGGTCCCCGGATCCGGGCAGCGGCACGTGCAGCGCGGCCGGCCAGCGCCCCGGGACGGCGCCGACGCCGTACACCGCCCCCGCCAGGCCCCCGGTGACGGCCGCCACGGTGTCCGTGTCACCGCCCAGGTCGACGGCGGCGCGCACCGCTTCCTCGTACGTGGACGTGGCCCGCAGGGCCCAGACGGCGGAGCCGAGGCACGGCCAGACGGCTCCGTTGAACTCGGTGGCGAGGTCCGGGTGCCAGTCGGCGGCGAGGACGAGGGCGTAACGGTCCCGGTGGTCCGGGTGGACCGCACGCAGCGCGTCCGGTACGGCGTCGAGCGGATCACCGCCGTCCAGGGCGACCCGCACCAGCTCGTGGAAGACCGCGGCTCCCTCCCATGCCGCCCGGTCCCCGTGTGTGAGCGCCGCGATGCGCCGGGCGGCGTCCATGGTGGCGTCCCGCCCCAGGGCCGCGAAGCGCACGGCGGAGGGCGCGGCCCGCATCAGCGCCCCGTTCCCGGCCGCCCGCTGGTTCGCCCGGAAGTGCAGCGCGGCGGCCAGGTCCCAGGGGGCGCCGCTGCCGAGCACCGCCTCGGTCTGCAGGCCGATGTCCTTCGGGCCGGCGGCCGCCCACCGCTGGAACCGCCGGAAGACGTCGGGCAGGTCGAGCCCGTCGTGCTCCAGCAGGGACTGCGCCACCAGGACGGCCATCTGCGTGTCGTCGGTCGCCTCGCCCGGGTCCCAGCCGCCGCCCCCGCACATCTCCCCGCCGTGTCCCGGCCCCGGGAAGCGGGCGGAGAAGGCGCCCGCGGGGCCGAACTCGAAGGGCGCGCCCAGGGCGTCCCCGACGGCGGAGCCGACGACACAGCCGATGGCGCGCTCCACGCGCGGTGAGGTGGTCATCCGGGCAGCGTACGGAGCCTCGCGGGGCCGGCTGCCTCCCGGGTGCCGTCGGCGGCGGTCAGATGCGTGCCGCCTCCGGGCGCAGACGCAACCAGCCCTCCCACGCCGAGGTGATCATGTCCTCGACGTCGAGCTTGGCGTGCCAGCCCAGCTCGGTGGCGATGCGGTCGGCGGAGGCGACCACGCGGGCCGGGTCGCCGGGGCGGCGCGGGGTGACCGTCGGAGGGCGGTGGTAGTGGGTGACGGCGTTGATGTGGTCGATCATCTCGCGGACCGAGACGCCCTCCCCGCGC
>NZ_JBHYKH010000672.1:3525-4140 GCF_042741275.1 Streptomyces sp. NPDC058964 | reverse complement strand
GGCGGCTCCGGAGTCGTACGTCGCCAGCCCCGGGCCCGCCCGTGTTGCCGAAGACGCGGCCCCGCGCGGCGGGGCGGCCGGCACGCTGCCCCTCGGCGACGTGCGCCAGGAGTGCCGGGGGCTGGCCCGCGCCGCCGTGCGCCTCGACGCGTCGGCCGTCGAGGAACAACTGGCCGCCGCCGTGGCCGAACACGGCCTCGCCGTCGCCTGGCAGGAGGTGATGGTGCCCACCCTGCACGCCGTGGGACGCAGGTGGGCCTCGTCGGGGGACCGTTACGTCGAGGTGGAGCACCTGCTGTCGTGGCACGTCTCCACCGTGCTGCGGCGGCACACCCGGCAGCCCGTGCCGTCGGCCGACGCCCCGGCAGCCGGTCCGGTGATCCTGGCCTGCGTGCCCGGCGAACAGCACACCCTGCCGCTGGAGGCGCTCAACGCCGGACTGAGCGAACTCGGCCTGCCCACGAGGATGTTCGGCGCCGCCGTGCCCGCCGAGGCCCTCGCGGCGGCGGTACGGCGGCTCGGACCGGCCGCGGTGGTCCTGTGGGCGCAGGCACGATCGACGGCGAGCCTGCCGCTGGCCCAGCACGTGGCCGCCACCGAGTGGGGAGTGAAGGG
>NZ_JBHYKH010000672.1:0-3515 GCF_042741275.1 Streptomyces sp. NPDC058964 | reverse complement strand
CGCCCGGCCCCCCACCGCGCCCCCCCCGGCGGGGGGGGTCTCTCGGGGCCCCCCCGCCAGCACGTGTTCGCGCGGGCCCCCCCGGCGGCCCCCGCCAGGCCGGCCCGCGGCATGCTGCGCCCGACCGGGCTGCGGGACGCGCTCGACACCCTGGCCGGAGCCCGGGGCGCCGGGCCGGCCGACGAGCCGCGCTGATCCGTCCGCCGGCGCATCCGCCGGCCCGGTGCGACCGGAAAGAGGCAGAGAGGCAGAAGAGTCACGCGGAGGGGATCAGACGGAAGCCGGGGGCGGCACCGGAAAGGGGTTGGTCACCGTGTCCACGACCGCGGCCGTCGGAGACGTCCTGGTGGTCGGGGCCGGCGTCGCCGGTCTCGCCTGCGCCCGAGACCTGCTCGCGGCGGGCCTGGACGTGCGTGTCGTCGAGGCGGACGACGAGGTCGGCGGCCGGATGCGCTCCGACCGGGTGGAGGGCTTCGTCGTCGACCGGGGCTTCCAGGTCTTCAACACGTCCTACCCGCAGGCGGCACGACGCCTCGCGTTCCGCGAGCTGCGGCTGCGGCCGTTCACCCCGGGCGTCCTGGTGCACACCGACGAGGGCAGGCTGCGGTTCAGCGACCCCACGCGGCGCCCTCGCTCGCTGCCCGACCTGCTGCCGGGCCGGCTCGCGGGCCCGCGCGACCTGCTGGCCCTGGGCGCCCTGTCGGGCCGGGACCTGCTGGCGCCGGTCGCGTGGGTGAAGCGCTCCGAGGACCGCACCACCCGCACCGCGCTGGCGGCCGCCGGATTCTCCGACGAGTTCGTCGAACGCTTCTTCCGGCCCTTTCTTTCGGGCGTCTTCCTGGAGGACGGACTCGAGACCTCCAGCCGCTTCTTCCACCTCGTCTGGCGCAGCATGCTGCGCGGCAGCCTGTGTCTGCCCTCCGACGGCATCGCGGCCGTGCCGCGCGCCCTGGCCGCGGCGCTCCCGCCAGGCACCGTACGACTGGAGACGCCCGTGGCACGGCTCACGGACGACGGCGCCGAGACCGCCGACGGCGCGCCGCTGCCCGCCCGCGCAGTCGTGGTCGCGACCGGCCCCGGACCGGCCGCGACGCTGCTGCCCGGCCTCCGCGTCCCCGCCGGCCGGACCGTGACGACGTACTACCACGTGGCCCCGCGGTCGCCGCTGCGCGAACCGACGCTGCTGGTCGACTCGCGGCGGCGTGTGCTCAACACCTGTGTGATCAGCGACGTCGTACCCGGCCACGCGCCGCCCGGCACCGCGCTGGTGGCCACCTCGGTCCTCGGTGCGGACAGCGGCGAACGGACGGGCGCGGTGCGCGACACGCTTGCCGAGCTGTACGGCACCGACACCGGCGGCTGGGCGACCCTGACGGTCCGTACGATCCCGGACGCGCTGCCCGCCATGCCGCCGCCGCAGCCGCTGAGCCGCCCGGCGCGCGTGGCCCCGGGCCGGTACGTGTGCGGTGACCACCGGGCCACCGGCTCCGTGCAGGGCGCGCTGGCCTCGGGGGCGCGAGCCGCCCGCGAGGTGCTGCGCGACCTCACCCGACGGCCCTGACGTCGCCCGCCGTCTCCTCGCCCGCCGTCTCCTCGGCCGCACCCGCGGATCAAGCGGATCAGGCGCGCCCGGCGGATCAGGCGCGCCCGGGGGTCAGCCCGAGCGGGTCAGTCGTGCCCGCGGGCGCGTCTGAAACGGGCCAGACCGTCGGACAGGTCCACGATCGGGTCCGGATAGTCCAGCGCGGCCCGGTCCAGGCCCTGGAGTTTCCACGGCTCGTGCACCACGGGGCCCGCGACGTCCGCCAGTTCGGGCACCCACCGCCGGACGTAGGCGCCGTCGGGGTCGTGGCGCTTGCCCTGGGTGACCGGATTCAGGACGCGGTTGGGGCGCGTGTCCGTGCCCGTCCCGGCCATCCACTGCCAGTTGAGCTGGTTGTTGGCGATGTCCCCGTCCACCAGCAGTTCCAGGAAGTGCCGGGCGCCCACGCGCCAGTCCACGTACAGCGTCTTGGCCAGGAAGCTCGCCGACAGCAGCCGGCCGCGGTTGTGCATCCAGCCCTCGTGCAGCAGCTGGCGCATGGCGGCGTCGACGACCGGATAGCCGGTACGGCCCTCCCGCCACGCCTCGATGTCCGCACGGGCCGTCCGTTCCGACCGCCAGCGGTCGTGCTTCGTACGGTAGTCGGCGGTGGCCGACTGCGGCCGTGCCGCCAGGACCTGGCGGTGGAAGTCGCGCCAGGCGAGCTGCCGTACGAACGCGTCGGCGCCCGGACCGCCCGCCTGCCGTGCCCGCCCGACCAGCTCGACCGGGGAGAGCGTGCCGAAGTGCAGGTGCGGCGAGAGCCGTGACGTCGCGTCCCCGGCCAGGTCGTCGTGGCGGTCCCCGTACGAGGCGACACCGGCGCGCAGCCAGGCGGTGAGCCGCTTCCTGCCCGCCACCTCGCCGCCGGGTGCCAGCCCCTCGGACACCCCCGCGACCGCCGCCCGAGCGGGGAGCTCCTCGGATCCGACGCCGTCCGGGACCCGTACCGTGCGGGGCGCGCCGACAGGTTCCCGCAGCCACTGCTGCGACCACTGGCGGAAGTACGGCGTGAACACCGCGAAGTGGTCGGAGGAGGCCGGGGTCACCGCCCCGGGCGCGATCGCCGTGGTCACCGCGTCGTGCACCAGCAGCCGGCGCCCCTCGGCCTCCAGGGCGCTGCGCAGCCGCTCCTCCCGGCGCCGCGCGTAGGCGCTGAAGTCGGCCGCCATGTGCACCTCGTCGGCGTCCGCCTCGGCGGCCACCTTGCACACCTCGTCCACCACGTCACCGGACCGCACGACGAGCCGCCCGCCGCGCTCGCGCAGCCCCGCGTCCAGGTCGCGCAGGCAGTCGGCGAGGAACGCCAGCCGGTTGGGCGCCGCGAATGCGGACCTCTCCACCGCCGTGTCGCGGACGAAGAGCGGCACGGCCCGGCGCCGGCCCTCCAGGGCGGCCCGCAGCGGCGGGTGGTCGTGCAGGCGCAGGTCGGAGGTGAACAGGACGACCGAGACGTTCATGAAAACTGCTCCGGGAGGAAGGGGGCGGACAGTGAGGACTTTCCGGCCCGGCGGGCCCGTTGGATGCGGGCGTCAACGGGCGGGTGCCCCTTCCCCCGCGGGGGAGAGCGGAGCCCGCGCTGCGGCCCGGGCGATGTTGCGGGCCATGCCCCCGAACACGACGGCGTGGAACGGCGACACGCTCCACCAGTAGGCGTGGCCGAGCAGCCCGTGCGGATGGAACAGGGCGCGCTGGCGGTACCGGCTGCGGCCGTTCCCGTCCGGCTCGGCGGACATCTCCAGCCACGCCAGACCCGGCAGCCGCATCTCGGCACGCAGACGCAGCAGATGGCCGGGATCGATCTCCTCGACCCGCCAGAAGTCCAGCGAGTCGCCCACCCGCAGCCGCTCGGCGTCCCGTCGGCCGCGGCGCAGCCCGACCCCGCCGACCAGCCGGTCCAGCCAGCCGCGCAGCGCCCAGGCGAGCGGGAAGG
>NZ_JBHYKH010000671.1:0-4148 GCF_042741275.1 Streptomyces sp. NPDC058964 | reverse complement strand
CGGGGGGGTGTGCGGGCCCGCGCGGGGGGGGGGGGGGGGGGGGGGGGTCGGGGCGCACACCCCCGGGCGCCGCCCGGGCGGCGGGCCCGGCGGCGTCATGGGGTTTCCCTGCCCGAGCGAGGCCGAGAACCCGGGGGAGCGTGCATGGCGGCGCCGGGCAGGCGGGGATGCGACGACAGGGCTCAGGCCCGCGACCGGTGTGCCACGTAGGCCAGGGTCCCCAGCAGCAGTCGCGCGGCGGGCGGCTTCGACACCGAGTCCAGGGCGGGCGGCCGCAGCCAGCGCACCGGTCCCAGCCCGCCCCGGTCGGACGGGGGCGCCGTGATGTACGCACCGGGGCCGAGGCCGCGCAGATCGAGGGACGACGGGTCGTCCCAGCCCATGCGGTAGAGCAGTGCCGGCAATTCGGCGGCGGCGCCCGGGGCGACGAGGAAGTGGGCGCGGCCGTCGGGGGTCGCGGTCACCGGGCCGAGCGGAAGGCCCATGCGTTCCAGCCGGACCAGGGCGTGGCGCCCGGCGGGCTCGGCGACCTCGATGACATCGAACGCGCGCCCGACCGGCAGCATCACCGAGGCGCCGGGGAACTCGCCCCAGGCTTTGGTGACCTCGTCGAGCGTCGATCTCGCGGAGACCTGGGGCGCGAATTCCAACGGATGCGCGCCCGGCGCGCGGCAGTCCGCCCGGCCGCACGAACATGCGCCCGCCGCGGCGCGTGCGCCCGGCACCACGTCCCAGCCCCAGAGCCCGGTGAACTCGGCGACGGCGGTGCACTCCGACGAACGGCCGCGCCGACGCGTGCCGGAGCGGATCTCGCGAATGCCGCCGATCGTGAAGCCCATACCCCCTCCAACGGGTCCAGCGCGCCGGTGGTTACGCCACGGAACGAAACGGAAGCGGAAGGTGACTCTCTGTCGCCGCCGGGGCCTGCGCTCGCAGGGTGTGTGCAGCGCCCCGAGGTGACTCCGGTGGTGCACCCGGCTGTGTGCGCCCCCGAGTGCACCGCTGCATCCACTCGTGACCGTCCTATGTCAAGTGAATCGCGCCTGGCCGACCGCGAGTTCATTCGAAGGGGTGGCGAATGGTGGCGTTTCCGGGATCGCCATGGCTGGACCCGTGATCGTAGGATTACTTTGAGTGCACGAGGCCTGGGGGCACATGCTCTCGTGGGTATGCCGGAGGCAAGTCGGCATCCCGTTCGAAGGGTGAGAACTACCGGACGGGCGGCCGTATTTACCGGCATTCTGATAGGGCTTGGCGCACTCGGCGACAAGTGGTCTCAGGGATGGGGGCGTTCCAGTGGGCGGCAACGGCGGTGGCGGGACGAACGCTGACAAGCGCCCCAATGAGCTGCTCGGCTCGTGGTTCGTGCGCAGTGGCTGGTCCAAGGGCGAGCTCGCCCGCCAAGTGAACCGCCGCGCCCGCCAGTTGGGCGCCAACCACATCTCCACGGACACCTCGCGGGTGCGGCGCTGGCTGGACGGGGAGAACCCGCGCGAGCCGATCCCCAGGATCCTCTCCGAGCTGTTCTCCGAGCGGTTCGGCTGCGTGGTGTCGGTCGAGGACCTCGGTCTGCGGGCGGCCCGGCAGTCACCCTCCGCGTCCGGTGTCGACCTGCCCTGGACGGGCCCGCAGGCGGTGGCCCTGCTCAGCGAGTTCTCGCGCAGCGACCTGATGCTGGCGCGGCGCGGCTTCCTCGGGACCTCGCTCGCCCTGGCCGCGGGGCCGTCCCTCATCGAACCGATGCAGCGCTGGCTCGTCCCCGCTCCCTCGGGGCCGCTCCCGCAGCCCGAGCCGGAGCCGTTCGCGGAGTCCCGCCGGCCGGGGCGGCTCTCCAAGCCCGAGCTGGACCTGCTGGAGTCCACCACCGTGATGTTCCGGCAGTGGGACGCCCAGTGCGGCGGCGGCCTGCGCCGCAAGGCCGTCGTCGGCCAGCTGCACGAGGTCACCGATCTGCTCCAGGAGCCCCAGCCCGAGGCCACCACCAGGAAACTCTTCAAGGTCGCCGCCGAACTCGCCGAACTGGCGGGCTGGATGAGCTACGACGTAGGACTCCAGCCCACCGCGCAGAAGTACTTCGTCCTCGCCCTGCACGCCGCCAAGGAAGCGGGCGACAGGCCGCTCGGTTCGTACATCCTGTCCAGCATGAGCCGCCAGATGATCCACCTCGGCCGGCCCGACGACGCCCTGGAACTGGTCCACCTCGCGCAGTACGGCAGCCGCGACTGCGCGAGCCCGCGCACCCAGTCCATGCTGTATGCGATGGAGGCCCGCGCCTACGCCAACATGGGCCAGCCCGGCAAGTGCAAGCGGGCGGTCCGGATGGCCGAGGACACCTTCGCCGAGGCCCACGAGTGGGACGAGCCGGACCCCGACTGGATCCGCTTCTTCTCCGAGGCCGAGCTGTACGGGGAGAACTCCCACTCGTTCCGCGACCTCGCCTATGTCGCCGGCCGCAGCCCCACCTACGCCTCCCTGGCCGAGCCCCTGATGCGGCAGGCCGTGGAGAAGTTCGCCAAGGACGCCGAGCACCAGCGGTCGTACGCACTGAACCTCATCGGCATGGCCACCGTGCACCTGCTGCGCCGCGAGCCCGAGCAGAGCACGGAGTACGCCTCGCGGGCCATGGGCATCGCCAAGAAGGTCCGCTCCGAGCGGGTGAACACCCGTATCCGAAAGACCGTCGACGCGGCCGTACGCGACTTCGGCGACCTGGCCGAGGTCGTCGACCTCACGGAACAGCTCGTCGTGAACCTCCCCGAGACCGCCGAGGCGGTCTGAGCCCCGGAAAGCACAGCAGCAGAGCCACACCAGCCCCGGCCGCGGCCGGCCCTCCCGAACTGTCCGACTCGGCTCCCCCACGCCAGGTCATCGGAAGGCCCGCCGCGGCCGGTTCTTTTCCTTCGTGGAAGGTTGCGCCACGATAACGATCCCGTGGTCGGACATCTCGCAATTCATCGACGCGTAACACGCAGGGCGTCTTCGTCACCCCGGCGAAACAACGAGGGGCTTCCACCGAAACGGCGCTGCGCCAATCTCATGGCGCATAACCGGCCCACCCCCCGCTAGACCGGACCGCTCTCAGGCTTCGCCCGCACGGGGCCGTACCAACCGACGAGGAGACGCCGATGGCACCAGCCATCACGCTTGCCGCGGAGGCACCCAAGCTGTCCTCCGCGAACACAGGCTTCATGCTCATCTGTTCCGCCCTGGTGCTGATCATGACCCCGGGCCTGGCCTTCTTCTACGGAGGCATGGTCCGCGTCAAGAGCACCCTCAACATGCTGATGATGAGCTTCATCAGTATGGGCATCGTCACCATTCTGTGGGTGCTCTACGGCTTCTCCCTCGCCTTCGGCACGAACAACAGCCTCATCGGCTGGAACTCCGACTGGTTCGGCCTCAGCAACATCGGGCTGACGCAGCTCTGGGACGGCTACAACATCCCGATCTTCGTCTTCATGGTCTTCCAGATGATGTTCGCCATCATCACCCCGGCCCTGATAAGCGGCGCCCTCGCGGACCGCGTCAAGTTCTCGGCGTGGTCGCTCTTCATCGCCCTGTGGGCCACGATCGTCTACGTCCCGGTCGCCCACTGGGTCTGGGGTGCCGACGGCTGGGCCTACAAGCTCGGTGTGATCGACTTCGCGGGTGGTACGGCGGTCCACATCAACGCGGGTGCCGCGGCCCTCGGCGTGATCCTGGTCATCGGCAAGCGCGTCGGCTTCAAGAAGGACCCGATGCGTCCGCACAGCCTCCCCCTGGTCATGCTCGGCGCGGGGCTCCTGTGGTTCGGCTGGTTCGGCTTCAACGCGGGCTCCTGGCTCGGCAACGACGACGGCGTCGGCGCGCTGATGTTCGTCAACACCCAGGTCGCCACCGCCGCCGCCATGCTGGCCTGGCTCGCCTACGAGAAGATCCGGCACGGCGCGTTCACCACGCTGGGCGCCGCCTCCGGCGCGGTCGCCGGCCTGGTCGCGATCACCCCCTCCGGTGGCGCGGTCTCCCCGCTCGGCGCGATCGCCGTCGGCGCCATCGCCGGCGTCGCCTGTGCCGCCGCCGTCGGCCTGAAGTTCAAGTTCGGTTACGACGACTCGCTCGACGTCGTCGGCGTCCACATGGTCGGCGGAATCATCGGCTCCCTGCTCATC
>NZ_JBHYKH010000670.1:0-4149 GCF_042741275.1 Streptomyces sp. NPDC058964 | reverse complement strand
GGCCCACTCCGGGGCGCCCACCCAAGGGGCGCCGCGCTGGCCCGTTGGGGGGGGTTGGGCGGGCGGGGGGGTGTTCTCGAGGCGCCAGAGTGCTAGTCCTTCGCGGTGGCCACCGTCACCGCGCGCACCCTGAGCGCGGTGCGTCCAGGGAGGGCGGTGGCCACGAGGACGAGGAGGGCGGCGACCGCGACGACGGTGACGTAGAGCAACGGCGTGACCGTGGGAGCGGCCCGGCCCGTCATGCCGGCGCCGAACGCGGTCAGTACGGCGAGCGCGATGCCGCTGCCCAGCGCCGTGGCGAGCAGCAGCACCACGAGCGCCTCGGTGCGCAGCATCCGGAGCACCTGGCGACGCGTCGCCCCGGCCAGGCGGAGCAGCGCGAACTCCCGGACACGGTCGGAGACCGACATGCCGAACGTGTTGACCACGGCGATGGCCGTGAACGCGAGAACGAGCCCCATGGCCAGATAGTTGACCTCCGCGTTCGCCTGCTGACGGTCTGCCTGGAGCGAGTCGGCGGCGGCCGTGGAAAGAACCCGGAGTCCCGGGAACTTACGCAGAGTAGTCGCGAGTTGTGTCTGTGTACGGGGCGTGCTGACTAGGACGGAGGAGGCGAGCGGGTTGTCGACGTGGTGGGCGACGAGGTCGTGGGCGAAGGTGATGTCCCCGAAGCCGAGACCCCTGGCGTAGACGGCGGCGACGGTGAGCGTGGCGGGCGTGCCGTCGCCGAGTGTGAGTCTCAGGGTGCTGCCGGGCTTCAAGTGGTGCTGGTCCGCGGTGAGTTCGCTGACGGCGATGGTGTTGTCGGTGAGCCGGTCGAGGGAGCCGGCGGTGACCTCGGGATCCCAGGTGCGGGTGAGTCCCGCGGGAGTGACGCCCTGGGCGGCGTACTTGTCCAGGCCGACTCGGACGGTCGTGCGGACCACTTCGGTGACGGCGTCGTGGTGCGTACGCAGCTGCCGTGCGGCCTCGGCCGGGACGCCCGGCCCCCGGGCGGCGACGACCCAGTTGGCGGTGACGCCCTCGCGTGCCTGGGTTCGCGCGGCGTCGCCAAGGGTCGACTGTACGAACAGGACGGTGCAGGTCATGCCGATGAGCAGGGTGAGGGGGGTGACGACGGAGGCCATCCGGACGGCGTTGCCGCGCAGATTGGCGGTGGCGAGCCGACCGCCGTGACCGGTGAGCCGCAGCGGACCGGCGAGCAGCAGTGCCGCGGCTTTGACCAGCAGGGGACCGAGGAGGGCGACGGAGGCCGAGAGGACCACGACGGCGAGGAAGGTGACGGGAGTCGATGCCGGCTCGGTGCGCAGGGAGGTGAGGACGACGACGAGGACGGCACCACCGGCGAGCAGCAGCAGACCTGCGGCGAGCCGTCCCCAGGGGATACGGGCACGCTCGGTCCTGGCCTCCGCCAGAGCCTCGGCGGGGCGGATCCGGGCGACCCGGCGGGATGCGACACGGGCCGCTGCCCATGCCCCGAGCAACGTCGCGGCGATGGCGGCCAACGGCGGGAAGACGCTGACGGTGTGCTGAAGCGTGGCGGGTATGGCGCCGAGGGCCACGAACCTGGCGTGCAGCCAGCCGCCCAGGGGCAGCCCGAGGAGTGCGCCGACCGTGCCGGCGGCCGCGCCGACGACCAGGGCCTCGCGGCCGAGGAGCTTGCGGATCTGTCCGGACGTGGCGGCGATGGCGCGGAGCAGGGCGAGTTCTCGGTGGCGCTGCTGGACGGAGAGCGTGAAGGTGCCGATGACCACGAGTACCGCCACCAGCAGCGAGGTTCCGCCCATCGCGCCGCCCATGCTGACCAGCCGGGTCCGGGCCGCGGCCGCGTCAAGGAACTCCACGGGCCCTCGGGCGTCTCCGTCGCTGACCTGGGCGGTGGTGCCGCGCAGCGCCCGCGCCACCGCCTGGCGCATCCGGTCCGGGTCCGTGCCCTTGACGGGGAGCACACCGTACGCGGTCACCTGCCCGGGGTGCGCGGCCAGTCGGCGGGCCTCGGCGGTGGAGAAGAACAGCGACGTCTGATGGTGTACGTCCGGCGCCGGGGTGGCGATTCCGGAGATGCGGTAGCCGCGCGGGGACTGCGTCGACTGCACGGTGAGGTGGTCGCCGACCCGAAGGCGGGCGCGTGCGGCCAGATACCGGTCCACGACGAGGTCGGTCGCGGCCCTGGGAGCGGTGCCCGCGGTCAGCCGGTACGGCGTCAGCGCGGCGGACTGCCATGCGTGCCCATAGGCGGTACGGCCCCCGGTTCCGCCCGGGGTCAACGGCTCGGCGAGGAAGGTCAGTTCGGGGATGACCCGGGCGACGCCGGGGGTGCGGGCGAGTGTGTGTTCGAGGCTGGCCGGGAGCCAGGCGCGCTCGGCGATGGGTTTCGCCTTGTGCTTGACCTTGGTCTTGCCCTTCTTGTGCTTGACGGTGGTCTGGTGGACGTTCTGGTCGGCGGAGACCACGACGGGGGCGGCGGCGTAGCGCTCGGTGCGGATCGTGCCGCGCAGGCCGGTGTCGAGGAGGGTGCCGCAGGCCGTGATGAGTGCGGCCGCGCACATCAGGGCGAGAAAGGCGCCGAGGAAGCCGGCCTTTCGGGCGCGGACGGTCTTGAGGGCGTAGCGCAACATCATGAGGACCGGGTCTCTTTTCCGTTGTGCGTCCGGCGAACCGTCGGGCCCGCGTCGGGAAGGGGGCTCCCGTCGTCCGAGGGCCCTCTGCCGCCGGACGGGCCGGGGAAGGCGAGCAATCGCGTGAGTACGGTGCGGGCGCCGGGCGGGGTGTCGGCCTCGGGGCGCTTGTAGCGGTTGAGGAGGGCGATGTACTCCTCGAAGAACTGACGGAGTTCGGGCAGTGTCAGCCGGATCGTGCCGCGCGAGTAGGGGAAGGCGTCCGACCACGGGTCCTTCTCGTCGGTGTCCCGCTGGAGCTGCTCGAACAGCTCCAGATCGGCGGCGTATGCGTGATGGTTCAGCTCTTCCATGACGTGCCGCAGTTCGGCGCTCTGCCGGCTGCGGGGCGGGAAGCGCAGATCGCCGGGGACGGCCCGCCACCAGCGTTCCCGGCCGTGGCCGGTCGCCATGACGGTCTCCTCGACGAAGCCGTACCGGGCGAGTTCGCGCAGGTGGTAGCTGGTTGAGCCGGTGTTCAGGCCCAGTGCCCGGGCGAGGGTGGCGGAGGTCGCCGGGCCGTGCACGGTGAGGTGCTGGAGCATGCGCTGCCGACGCGGGTGGCCGAGTGCCTTGAGGGCGGCGAGGTCGGAGAGCTCCACGGGAGCGGGCGGTACGGGCATGCGTACACACTCGTCTGTGCACAGGTGTCTGTGCATTGGGGTGGCCCGGCGTCTCCGGAGGGGGGTTAACCCCAGCCCGTCCTCACGGATCCGGCACAGCAGACGGCCTCGCGAACGAGTGGGTGGAGGCCGCGAAATGGGGTGAGAGGCCGTGGAGAGGGGGGTGCACCCGGTCGGCGAGGAAGTGCCGGACCGGGGGCCGTCGGCGGGTCAGAACTCCTCGCCGTCGAGGAACTCCGTGTCCTCGCCCTCCTCCTCCAGTGCCTGGCGGACCACCCGGAGGGCCATGCCCTCGGGATATCCCTTGCGGGCGAGCATCCCGGCGAGACGCCGTATCCGCTTGTCGCGGTCGAGGCCGCGAGTGGAGCGCAGCTTACGGGCGACCAGTTCGCGGGCGGTCGCCTGCTCCTGCTCGGAGTCGAGCTGGGCGACGGCCTCGTCGACCAGCGTCGAGTCGACACCCTTGGTCCGCAGTTCACGGGCGAGCGCACGCCGCGCCAGCCCCCGGCCGTGATGACGGGACTCCACCCAGGCATCGGCGAACGCGCTGTCGTCGATCAGGCCGACCTCCTCGAACCGGGACAGCACCTCCTCCGCCACGTCGTCCGGGATCTCCCGCTTGCGTAGGGCGTCGGCGAGTTGCTTGCGGGTGCGCGGGGTCCCGGTGAGCAGGCGCAGACAGATCGCCCGCGCCCGCTCAGCCGGGTCCCCCGGGTGCTCCTCCTTCTCGGCCCTCGACGATGAGAAGGAGCCCCCGTCCTCTTCGGGCGCCGCACCGGACGTCTCCCCGAAGCCGCCGCGTACGCGGCGTGCTCCTGAGTCACCCCGGGGACGCGAGCCACCGCCGGCGGGCCGCGCACCACCGCGCG
>NZ_JBHYKH010000669.1:692-4167 GCF_042741275.1 Streptomyces sp. NPDC058964 | reverse complement strand
CCCCCAGGGGCGCCGACACCGGCGCCGGCCACGAAGATCCCCGCTCACCGCCCCCGTTCCCGCTCCTCCACAACGGAGTTGTACGCCGCGACCTGCGCCCGCCGGGCCGTCCGTTCCACGGGCCGCAACGCAGCGCCGCGCGCCGCCATCTCGGACGCGCTCACCGCACCGCCGGGCCCCTTCTCGTGGGCGAGGGAGACCAGCAGCCCCACCCGCTGCGCCAGCTCCAGCACCCGCACCGCCCGTGGCGGATAACCCGGCGCCAGCACCTCGCGTCCCCGCTCGGCCCGCGCCCGGTACGCGTCGATCGCCGCCTCCGCCACCGGCCCCGACCCGGCCACGTCCAGTCGCGAGAGCACCGCCGTGGCGTCCCGCAGCGCCTCCGCCAGCTCCCGCTCGGCCTCACCCAGCGACGGCACATCGGCGGGCGGCGCCTCCCGCACCGGCAGGCAGTGCCAGACCACCTCGACATGCACATCACCGGCGGGCCCCGCCTCGTACACCTCCGGCACCAGCCCGAACGCGGCACCGTGACAGACCACCGCCTCCTCGGACTCCAGCGCCCGCGCATTGAACTCCGGCGGCCCGCTCAGCCCGAGCGGATGCCCCGGTGCCGGCAGCGCCACACGCAGCGCGGTCACCCCCAGCGTGCGCAGCCGCCCGAGCGCGAGCGTGAGACCGACCGGCGCCGACTCGCCCGGCAGCCCTTCGACCCGGTGCACGGCGTCGTCGCCGACGATCGCGAGCACGGCGTCGTCCGGAGAGGCAAGTCCGGCCAATAGGGCATTTCCCCAAGCGGCAAGGCGTCCTGAACGCGGTTCCGAGAGCATGCCCCCACCCTAAGGACCGGACCGATGGAATGGACCGCGCCACCGGTGGCGTAGATTTCGTAGGGGCTGCGCCCACCGGCGCGGCGGCCCGAGCCACAGGCGTACGCGACAGCCGAGACCGGCCACACTGCAAGGGGAGACAACGCGCTCATGAGCGATGTTCTGGAGCTTCAGGACGTATCCGTGGTCCGCGAGGGCCGGGCTCTGGTGGACCAGGTCTCCTGGTCGGTGAAGGAGGGCGAGCGCTGGGTCATCCTCGGCCCCAACGGCGCCGGCAAGACCACCCTCCTGAACGTCGCCTCCAGCTACCTCTACCCCAGCAAGGGCACCGCCAGCATCCTCGGTGAGACCCTCGGCACGCCCGGCACCGACGTTTTCGAGCTGCGCCCCCGCATCGGCATGGCAGGAATTGCCATGGCCGACAAGCTCCCCAAGCGCCAGACCGTCCTCGAAACGGTGCTGACCGCCGCGTACGGCATGACCGCGCACTGGCAGGAGGACTACGAGGAGGTCGACGAGCAGCGCGCCCGCGCCTTCCTCGACCGCCTCGGCATGAGCGACTACCTGGAGCGCAGGTTCGGCACGCTCTCCGAGGGCGAGCGCAAGCGCACCCTCATCGCCCGTGCCCTGATGACCGACCCCGAACTGCTCCTCCTCGACGAGCCCGCCGCCGGCCTCGACCTCGGCGGCCGCGAGGACCTGGTCCGCCGCCTCGGCCGCCTCGCCCGGGACCCGATCGCCCCCTCCATGATCATGGTCACCCACCATGTCGAGGAGATCGCCCCGGGCTTCACCCACGTCCTCATGATCCGCCAGGGCAAGGTCCTCGCCGCGGGCCCGCTCGAACTCGAACTCACCTCCCGCAACCTCTCCCTCTGCTTCGGCCTGCCCCTCGTCGTCGAGCAGGTCGGCGACCGCTGGACCGCCCAGGGCCTCCCGCTGTCCTGAGCCCTTTCGCGCCCTGTCGGCAGCGGGACTCGCGGTCCTACCATGACCATGTGAACGACATCGACGCGTGGGTGTGGTGGCTCGTCGGCGCGGCCGCGCTCGGAATCCCGCTCGTGATTACCGCGATGCCGGAGTTCGGCATGCTCGCGGTGGGCGCCGTCGCGGCCGCGGTCGCCGCCGGCTTCGGCCTCGATGTCGTGGTCCAGGTGCTCGCCTTCGTCGTCGTATCGGTCGCCCTCATCGCCGTCGTACGGCCCATCGCGGTCCGGCACGGTGCCCAACGCCCCCAACTGGCCACAGGCGTGGAAGCGCTGAAAGGCAAACAGGCCGTCGTACTGGAACGCGTCGACGGCTCCGGAGGCCGCATCAAGCTCGCCGGCGAGGTCTGGTCGGCGCGTTCACTCGACACCGGCCACACCTACGAAGTGGGCCAGGAAGTGGACGTCGTGGACATCGAGGGGGCCACCGCGATCGTCATCTGACCTCGCAGGACGCAACTGAACCGAACACCCCACGAGTTGTGCGACGGTCTGTCAGACTCGAGCAGCAAGATCTTCAACAACCATAAGATCTGCCGAGGTGCCGAGGCGGAGAAGGGTACGGGGAGCCACGATGGAACCGGTCATCATCGTATTGATCATTCTGGTGGTGTTGGTCTTCATCGCCCTGATCAAGACGATCCAGGTCATTCCACAGGCCAGCGCCGCCATCGTCGAGCGCTTCGGCCGGTACACGCGGACACTCAACGCGGGCCTCAACATCGTGGTCCCGTTCATCGACACCATCCGCAACCGCATCGACCTGCGCGAGCAGGTCGTACCCTTCCCGCCGCAGCCGGTGATCACCCAGGACAACCTGGTGGTCAACATCGACACGGTCATCTACTACCAGGTGACGGACGCCCGCGCGGCCACCTACGAGGTCGCCAGCTACATCCAGGCCATCGAGCAGCTCACGGTCACCACGCTCCGCAACATCATCGGCGGCATGGACCTGGAGCGCACCCTGACCTCTCGCGAGGAGATCAACGCGGCCCTTCGCGGCGTGCTCGACGAGGCCACCGGCAAGTGGGGCATCCGCGTCAACCGCGTCGAGCTCAAGGCCATCGAGCCGCCCACCTCCATCCAGGACTCGATGGAGAAGCAGATGCGCGCCGACCGGGACAAGCGCGCCGCGATCCTCACCGCGGAAGGTACGCGGCAGGCCGCGATCCTCACCGCCGAGGGTGAGAAGCAGTCCCAGATCCTGCGCGCCGAGGGTGAGGCCAAGGCCGCCGCCCTGCGCGCGGAGGGCGAGGCGCAGGCCGTCCGCACCGTCTTCGAGGCCATCCACGCCGGCGACCCCGACCAGAAGCTGCTCAGCTACCAGTACCTCCAGATGCTCCCGAAGATCGCCGAGGGTGACGCCAACAAGCTCTGGATCGTCCCCAGCGAGATCGGCGACGCCCTCAAGGGCCTGTCCGGCGCCATGGGCAACTTCGGCCCCCTGGGCGGTGGTTCGGGCGGCGGCGGAAACACCGTCCCGCAGCAGAACAACGGCTCCGAGCGCCGCGAGAAGCCGTCGATCGACTGACCCGGACGGAACACGGGAACGGAACACGGGAACGGAACACGAGAGGGGGGCGCCGCCCCCCGGAAGGGCCCCCCCCCCCGGGTACCCGAACCCGCCCGCGGGGGCCACCCCAACCGCCCCCCCAC
>NZ_JBHYKH010000669.1:0-682 GCF_042741275.1 Streptomyces sp. NPDC058964 | reverse complement strand
TCTCGTGTACCGCTACGCGGCCGGCTGGGACAGCCACTCCGGCAGCGCCTCGAAGTCCTCCTGCCCCAGCGCCAGCAGCATCGCGTCCTGAGGCGTCGGCTCGAACGGCTGCCGCAGCAGCGGCATACCCGCCTGCTCCGGAGTCCGGTCGGCCTTGCGGTGATTGTCCTCCGCGCACGACGCGACCGTGTTCAGCCAGGAGTCCCTGCCACCCTGAGCCCGCGGCACCACATGGTCCACGGTCGTCGCCCGCCGCCCGCAGTAGGCGCATCTGTGCCGGTCCCGGACCAGCACGCCGCGCCTCGACCACGGCGCTTGTCTTCGGAACGGCACCCTCACGTACCTGCAGAGCCTGATCACCCGGGGCGCCGGTATGTCCACATCGGCACCGCGCATGCGCAGTTCGGGGTGGGCCTGCTCGACGACGGCCTTGTCCTGCAGCACCAGAACGACGGCGCGGTTCAGCGTCACCGTCGACAGCGGCTCGAAGCTCGCGTTCAGAACCAGCGTGTCACGCATCCAGCCCACCTCCCGTGTGCACCGCCCACCCCCCGGCGGGATTGGATCAACTCTGGACGGGCGCGCCGAGATGGACAACGCAATAAAAAATGCCCGCCCCTGATAAATTACAAGACCAGGGGCGGGCCAACGTTCATTTAACTCTCGTTTGAATCGGCTGGGG
>NZ_JBHYKH010000668.1:0-4189 GCF_042741275.1 Streptomyces sp. NPDC058964 | reverse complement strand
CATGTGACGGGGGTCGGCCTTCAACGCGCCCCGAAGAGGCGCGGGACCGCTTCGATGTGCGGCTCCGCCGTGTGGGCGCGATCAAGCCACGGACCAGGCCGCGGCCGACTGACAACCGAGGGACTTCGGCTGACCCGGCGGAGCGACTAGTCTCCGTTGCCCGGAGTCGGCGTCGTCTTCTGGATCTGCATCAGGAACTCGACGTTCGACTTCGTCTGCTTCATCTTGTCGAGGAGCAGCTCGATCGCCTGCTGCTGGTCGAGCGCGTGCAGCACGCGACGCAGCTTCCAGACGACGGCCAGCTCCTCGTTGCCGAGCAGGATCTCCTCCTTGCGGGTGCCGGACGCGTCGACGTCCACCGCGGGGAAGATGCGCTTGTCGGCGAGCTTCCGGTCGAGCTTGAGCTCCATGTTGCCGGTGCCCTTGAACTCCTCGAAGATCACCTCGTCCATGCGGGACCCGGTGTCCACCAGCGCGGTGGCGAGGATGGTCAGCGAACCGCCGTCCTCGATGTTGCGGGCCGCACCGAAGAAGCGCTTCGGCGGGTACAGGGCGGTCGAGTCGACACCACCGGACAGGATGCGGCCGGAGGCCGGGGCGGCGAGGTTGTACGCACGGCCCAGACGCGTGATCGAGTCGAGCAGCACGACGACGTCGTGACCCAGCTCCACCAGGCGCTTGGCGCGCTCGATCGCGAGCTCGGCGACCGTGGTGTGGTCCTCGGCCGGGCGGTCGAAGGTCGAGGAGATGACCTCGCCCTTGACCGACCGCTGCATGTCGGTGACCTCTTCCGGACGCTCGTCGACGAGGACGACCATCAGGTGGCACTCGGGGTTGTTGTGGGTGATCGCGTTGGCGATCGCCTGCATGATCATGGTCTTGCCGGTCTTCGGCGGGGCCACGATCAGACCGCGCTGGCCCTTACCGATCGGCGACACGAGGTCGATGATGCGGGTGGTCAGCACGCCCGGGTCCGTCTCCAGGCGGAGGCGGTCCTGCGGGTACAGCGGGGTCAGCTTGTTGAACTCCGGGCGCCCACGGCCGTGTTCGGGCGCCATGCCGTTGACGGAGTCGAGACGGACCAGCGCGTTGAACTTCTCGCGGCGCTCGCCTTCCTTGGGCTGACGAACCGCGCCGGTGACGTGGTCACCCTTGCGCAGGCCGTTCTTGCGGACCTGGGCGAGGGAGACGTACACGTCGTTCGGACCCGGCAGGTAGCCCGACGTACGGATGAAGGCGTAGTTGTCGAGGATGTCCAGGATGCCCGCGACGGGGATCAGGACGTCGTCCTCGGCGAGCTGCGGCTCGTTGCCGGCGAACTCGTCGCGGCCACGGCGGCCACGGCGGTCGCGGTAGCGGCCGCGGCGGCCACGGCGGCCGCCCTCGAAGTCGTCGTCGTCCTGCGGACCGGCGTTCCGGTCCTGACGGCCGCCGCCCTGCTGCTGACCCTGCTGCTGACGGTCCTGACGGTCCTGACGGTCCTGACGTCCGCCCTGGCCGCCGCCCTGCTGCTCGTCGCCCTTGCTGCGGCGGTCGCCGCGGTCACGGCCGCGCTCACGGCGGTCGCGGCGGCCACGGCCCTCGCCGTCACCGGCGTCCGCCCTGGCCTCGCCCTGCACCTGCGCGGCCGGCGTCTCGGCCTTGGCCTCGCTCTTCGCCTCGGCGGCGATCGTCTCGGGGCTGCTCGCCTGAGCGCCCGCCGGGCTGCCCGCCTCGGCGGTGGCACGGCGACGGCGCCGCTCGGTCGGGGCATCATCTCCCCCGCGCTCGGCCTCGCCCGCGCGGACGGTGCCCCCGGCCGGCTGTCCGGGAATCTCGATCTGCTGCTGCGCCACGGCCTTCTCGGCGGGCGCCTCGGACTTGCCCTCCGCCTTCTTCTCCGCCGCCTCGTCGGCCGTACGGGTCCGGGAGGTGGTCCGGCGCTTCGGCTTGGTCTCGGCAGCGTCCCCGGCGGGAGCCGCGGCCTTGGGGGCGGCTCCGCCGCCGGCCTGCGCCTCCTTGATGACCTCGATCAGCTGGCTCTTGCGCATACGCGCGGTGCCCCTGATACCGAGGCCGGATGCGACCTGCTGCAGCTCGGCCAGCACCATGCCCTCGAGGCCGGTACCGCGGCGCCGCCGGGAGCCGGCACCGGTGGCAGGCGCGGAGGCGTCCGTGGCGGGCGCGGCAGCGGTCTCCTCGACACGTGCGCCCATCAGATCGGTGGTGTCGCTCACGAAGGGTCCTTCCCTGGAGCGGACGTCGGCCTGTCTGGCTCGGCGACCGGTTGTGCTGTCCGGCATAGGTCCTTGCTGTGTGGACCAAGCCGGGGCGGTGGTCCGCCAAAGCGGCGGAAGAGATATCTGGTGATGGCGCTCCCCCGACGAGCCGTGGCACCCAGTGTCACGTGGCGCGGTCGCACCGATTCCGGAGCGTGCCCAGCGGCCCGCTCAGCGCCCTCGTACGGCGTACTGCCCAGGTACGACGTACGGAACGATGAGTGGCTTGGGAGGCTCCCGGAAGAATGTCTGCCCCGGACGGGGGCACGAAGCACCTCGCCATGGTGGGGTCGGGTGCAGACTTGAGGTTAACACTACCGGATCCAACAAACATTCCCCCTCTCCAAATCCGGCAACCGTGTGTCAGGTCGCAAGCGGCAGCACGCTCGCTCCCTGGACATCCAGGCTCAGCCGGTTGGCGGCCCAGTCCGTGCCGGCCAGTGCCTCCACCTTGTCGGCGGTGCCGGCGTCGGCCAGTGCCATGACGGTGGGCCCGGCGCCCGAGATGACGGCCGGGATCCCGTCGGCTCGCAGCCGCTCCACCAGCGCCGCGCTCTCCGGCATGGCGGGGGCGCGGTACTCCTGGTGGAGGCGGTCCTCGGTGGCGGGCAGCAGCAGCTCGGGGCGCCTGGTCAGGGCCTCTACGAGCAGGGCCGCGCGGCCCGCGTTCGCGGCGGCGTCGACGTGCGGCACGGTGCGCGGCAGCAGGCCGCGCGCGGTCTCGGTCAGGACCGGCTTTCCGGGCACGAAAACCACCGGAACGATGGAATCGTTGGGCTCCATCCTGATGGCCCGCGCGGCGCCGCCCTCCATCCAGGAGAGCGTGAAGCCGCCGAGCAGACAGGCTGCCACGTTGTCGGGGTGGCCCTCGATCTCCGTGGCGAGCTCGAGCAGGGCCGCGTCGTCGAGCTTCGCCTCGCCGCCTATGGTCACGGCACGCGCGGCGACGATTCCGGCGCAGATCGCGGCGGAGGAGGAACCCAGGCCACGGCCGTGCGGGATGCGGTTGGCGCACACGATCTCGAGGCCGCGGGGCTGTCCGCCCAGCAGATCGAAGGCCGTGCGCAGGGAGCGTACGAGGAGGTGACTCTCGTCTCGCGGCAGCGTCTCGCTGCCCTCACCCGCGATGTCGATGTGCAGCCCGGAGTCGGCCACCCGGACGACGACGTCGTCGTAGAGCCCCAGTGCGAGGCCCAGGGCGTCGAAGCCCGGGCCGAGGTTGGCACTGGTGGCGGGAACGCGCACCCGGACGGCGGCGGCGCGGAAGGCTGGACCGGCCATCGCTCGATGACTCTCCTTGAGCTGCGTGATTGTCGAATGACATTCGATGCGTACGTCGAGGACCCTCGGGCCGCGGAGGCGGCGCGGCACCGCGCCTTATGCGGAGGCATATGCAGCGGGCGGGTTGACTACAGCCTATCGAAGGAAGGTTCAGTGGCGACATAGGGCGCACAGGAGGCGCACGATGCGTGTCGTAAGCCCCCTGTGCCCCCCTTCTAGGGGCTTCCCTGATGAGGACGCCACCGGCGGGTCTCCGGTTGCCCGGGGGCGTTTCCCCAGCGCAACCGGAGCGGACCTCGGGCGGGGCCGCGGGGCCCCCCCGCGGCCGGCCCGCCCCCCCCCCCCGGCCCCCGGCGGGGGGCGCCGGCCCCGCCCGCCCAGGTGCCGCCCGGGGGGTCGGTGGGCGGGTCGGTGGGGTCCGGGCCCGGGCCGCCGTCCACGTTCAGGACGAAGTCGAAGGTGGCCTCCTTGCCGCCGCCGGCGTCGCGGACGTTCATCAGCAGCGCCGGGTCGAAGATCGCGTCCGTGCTGTTGCGGGGCTCACCGGGGAAGTAGAGCTGGGTGGTCAGCACGGGCTGGCCGGGCGCCTGCGCCTTGACGTGGATGTGCCGGGTGCGGCCCGGGTAGAGGCCGGGGACGATCGTGCGCAG
>NZ_JBHYKH010000667.1:0-4193 GCF_042741275.1 Streptomyces sp. NPDC058964 | reverse complement strand
GGGCGGCTCGGGGCCCGCGCCGGGGCCGGGGGCCGGGGTCGGCGAGACACGGCGTTCGGGACGCCCACCCCGCGCCGTCTGGCACGCGCGGCCCGGCCCGTGGTGGAGCGACGAGCTGGCGCGGGCCGTCGCCGCGACGCTCGCCTCGGGACGGGGCGCGCTCGTCGTCGTACCCGACGGCCGTGCCGCGGCCCGGGTCGACGCCGCGCTGACCGCGCTGCTCGGCGAGGGACGGCACGCGCTCCTCACCGCCGACGCTGGGCCGGAGAAGCGGTACGGACAGTGGCTCGCCGTGCGACGCGGCTCCGTACGGGCCGTCGTCGGGACGCGGGCCGCCATGTTCGCCCCCGTGCGCGACCTCGGCCTGGTCGCGATCTGGGACGACGGGGACGACAGCCACAGCGAACAGCACGCCCCCCAGCCGCACGCCCGGGACGTGCTCCTGCTCCGCGCTGCCCTGGACGGATGCGGTTTCCTGCTGGGCGGCTGGAGCTGCACCGTGGAGGCCGCCCAGCTCGTGGAGAGCGGCTGGGCGCGCCCCTTGGTCGCCGGCCGGGAGCAGGTGCGGCGGGCCGCGCCGCTCGTGCGCACCGTGGGTGACGGCGACCTCGCGCGCGACGAGGCCGCCCGCGCCGCCCGGCTGCCGACCCTCGCCTGGCAGGCGGTACGGGACGGACTGAAGCACGGGCCGGTCCTCGTGCAGGTGCCCCGGCGGGGGTACGTGCCACGCATGGCATGTGACCGGTGCCGGGCGCCCGCGCGGTGCCGGCACTGCTCGGGTCCGCTGGAGGCACAGGACGCGGGGGCGTCGCGGTGCGGGTGGTGCGGGCGCGAGGAGAACGCCTGGCACTGCCCGGAGTGCGGCGGCTTCCGGCTGCGGGCCCAGGTGGTGGGCGCGCGGCGGACCGCCGAGGAGCTGGGGCGGGCCTTTCCCGCCGTACCGGTGCGCACGTCCGGGCGGGAACACGTGCTGGACACGGTGCCGGGGACGCCCGCGCTGGTCGTGAGCACGCCGGGCGCCGAACCGGTCGCCGAGGGCGGCTATGCGGCTGCCCTGCTGCTGGACGGCTGGGCCATGCTCGGCCGCCCCGACCTGCGGGCCGGAGAGGACGCGCTGCGCCGCTGGATCGCGGCCGGTGCGCTCGTACGGCCGCAGGGGGACCGGGGGACCGTGGTGGTCGTCGCCGAGCCGACCCTGCGGCCCGTGCAGGCACTGGTGCGCTGGGATCCCGTCGGACACGCGGTGCGGGAGCTGGCCGAGCGGGCCGAGCTGGGGTTTCCGCCGGTGTCCCGGATGGCGGCCGTGTCGGGGACGGCCCAGGCCGTCGCCGAGTTCCTTGCCACGGTCGAACTTCCGCCGGACGCCGAGGTGTTGGGGCCGGTGCCGATACCGGACACCCTTCCCGGACGGCCGCGGCGGACCGGGGGGCCGCCGCCCCGCGAGCACTGGGAGCGCGCACTCGTCCGCGTGCCGCCCGCCAGCGGGGCGGCGCTGGCATCCGCGCTGAAGGCGGCTCAGGCCGTCCGGATGGCGCGGGGGAGCGGCGAGCCCGTGCGGGTGCGGATCGATCCGCCGGACATCGGGTGAGGCACGGCGTGCGGTACGGCGCCGTCCGGACGGTGACCCGATGACCGCGGGCCGGACACACGGCTGCCCTCCCGGATGTGTGCCGGGAGGGCGGGGTTGAGGACGGGTCAGCCGTTGCGCGGGCCGGGGAAGGCCGTCGGCCTGGCCTCGTCGCGGAGCGTGGGGCTGCCCGCGGTCGGCTGGGTCGGCATGGAGCGGGCCGCCGGGACCGTCGGCACCGCGGGGAGGCCGGTGTTCACATTGAGCGTGCGGGTGCCCGTCGGCTCCGTGGTGCGCTCGGCCTCGGCAGCCGCCTGGGCCGCGGCGCGGCGGGCGCCGTAACGGCGGTGCACCGCCTGCTTGGTGACCCCGAGTGCGGAGCCCACCGCGTCCCATGAGAATCCCAGCGATCGGTCGAAGTCCACGGCGGCCGTGACCAGCGTCTCGACACTGTCCCGGAGCTCCTGCGCGAGACGCACCGTCGGGGCGGGGGCGCGTCCGTAGACGACGAAGCCCGTGGAGGGGCCGGAGCGGCGCGGGCGGTAGATGTTGCCCAACTGGGCGGTGAGCGTACGCAGTGCGTCCACCTGGCGGCGGACCCGCTCGATGTCCCGCACCAGCAAGTGCAGGCTGGCCCGGGCCTGGGCGTCGTGGGTTGCGTGGTCGGCCATGAACAAGCCTCTCGAACCGGCGTTGAAAGGAATTGGGCGGCAATGGCGGCCCTTTGTGGTCAACTCTTTCTTGACCAACGCGTTTGCGCTCCGCTGGTCACGGTGTGGGGGCGTACGGGCATATGCGTACGCCGGTCCGCCCACCCGCGCACCACCTGTTCCCGGCCGGCGCAGAGACGGCGGTCTCCCCTGAGGATGCCTGCCGTCGGCGGATTTGCGTGCGCGGTCATAGACTTGGGGGCTGCCCGCAAGTCGCCCCCGCCCGAGAGGCCCCAACCCACCCATGAAGCTCGTCTTCGCCGGTACCCCCGAGGTCGCCGTTCCCGCCCTGGACGCTCTTCTCGCCTCCGGGCGGCACGAGGTGGCCGCCGTCGTCACGCGGCCCGACGCGCCGGCCGGGCGCGGGCGCAGACTGGTCGCGTCCCCCGTGGCCGAGCGGGCGGAGGAGGCCGGGATCGAGGTGCTCAAGCCCCTCAAGCCGCGCGACCCCGACTTCCTGGAACGGCTCCGGCAGATCGCCCCGGACTGCTGCCCCGTCGTCGCCTATGGCGCCCTGCTGCCCCGGGTCGCCCTCGACATCCCCGTCCGGGGCTGGGTCAACCTGCACTTCTCGCTGCTGCCCGCCTGGCGCGGGGCCGCCCCCGTGCAGCACTCCCTCATGGCCGGGGACGAGATCACCGGAGCCTCCACCTTCCTCATCGAGGAGGGGCTCGACTCGGGTCCGGTGTACGGGACCGTCACCGAGGAGATCCGGCCCACCGACACCAGCGGCGACCTGCTCACCCGGCTCGCCTTCGCCGGCGCCGGGCTGCTCGCCGCGACCATGGACGGCATCGAGGACGGCACGCTGAAGGCCGTACCGCAGCCGGCGGACGGCATCACCGTGGCACCGAAGATCACCGTCGAGGACGCCCTGATCGACTGGGCCACCCCCGCGCTGCGTGTCGACCGCGTGGTGCGCGGATGCACCCCGGCCCCGGGCGCCTGGACCACCTTCCGCGGCGAGCGGCTCAAGCTCATCCAGGCCACGCTCGTGCCGCAGCGCACCGATCTCGCTCCGGGGCAGCTGGCCGTGGGCAAGAACAGCGTCCACGTGGGCACCGGTTCCCATGCCGTGGAGCTGCTGTGGGTGCAGGCCCAGGGCAAGAAGCCGATGCGGGCGGCGGACTGGGCGCGCGGGGTGCGGATCGCCGCGGGCGAGACACTGGGCGGCTGAGCCCTCCCGGTTCGGGCAGGGGCCTCCCGGCGTACGCGGCGGCGCTCCGGTGTCCCCCGCGACGTAGGCTGGGATCCGCACCCTTCCCACACCCGGAGCACCTTTTTCGTGAGCGAGCAGTCCCGGCGGCCCCGTAAGCCCGCCAAGCCCTACCGTCGTCCCCAGAAGGACCCCGTCCGCATCCTCGCCTTCGAGGCGTTGCGTGCCGTGGACGAGCGGGACGCGTACGCCAACCTCGTGCTGCCGCCGCTGCTGCGGAAGGCGCGGGAGCAGGAGGGCCCGGACAAGTTCGACGGCCGGGACGCCGCTCTCGCCACCGAACTGGTCTACGGGACGCTGCGGCGGCAGGGGACGTACGACGCGGTCATCGCCGCCTGTGTCGACCGGCCGCTGCGGGAGGTCGACCCCCCGGGGCTCGCGGTGCTCCGCCGCGGCGGCCCCCAGCTGCTCGGCACCCGGATCCCGACGCATGCCGCGGTGTCCTCCTCCGTCGAGCTCGCGCGGGTCGTGCTCGGCGACGGGCGGGCCAAGTTCGTCAACGCCGTGCTGCGCAAGGTCGCCCAGGACGATCTCGACGGGTGGCTGGAGAAGGTCGCGCCCCCCTACGACGACGATCCGGAGGACCATCTCGCCGTCGTGCACTCGCATCCCCGCTGGGTCGTCTCCGCGCTGTGGGACTCGCTCGGCGGCGGGCGCGCCGGGATCGAGGATCTGCTGGTGGGGGACTACGAGCGGGCCG
>NZ_JBHYKH010000666.1:0-4203 GCF_042741275.1 Streptomyces sp. NPDC058964 | reverse complement strand
CGGGTCCGTCAGCCCGGCCCGGCCCTGCCGGGGTTCTGCGGGCGGAGCGGCTGCACGGCACCGAGATCCATCCGTCGGCACCTGTCCTGGGCGGCCCGGGCCTCGGCGTCATTCGTACCGTGCCCGGCCACACCGCAGCCCGGCCGCCCACCCCGCCGTGGGCTCCTCAGCCGTGGCCCGGGTGCGGGCATGCCGCGCCGCCCGCCCAGGCCCGGGCCCGGGCCGACCCCGCAACCAGGACCGGCCCCAGACCCACACGGAAGTCCAGCGCAGCGACTACGCGTCGATCCGCGACCGATCCAGCGTCGCCGCCGAGCTCGAGATGAACTCCTTGCGGGGCGCGACGTCATTGCCCATCAGCAGATCGAAGACCTGCTCGGCGGCCTCCAGGTCCGACAGGTTGATCCGGCGCAGGGTGCGGTGGCGCGGATCCATCGTGGTCTCGGCCAGCTGGTCCGCGTCCATCTCGCCCAGACCCTTGTAGCGCTGGATGGAGTCCTTGTACCGGACGCCCTTGCTCTGGAACTCCATGAGCTTGTCGCGCAGCTCACGGTCCGAGTAGGTGTAGACGTACTTGTCCTGGCCCTTCTTCGGCTGGACGAGCTCGATGCGGTGCAGCGGCGGCACCGCGGCGAAGACCCGGCCGGCCTCGACCATCGGCCGCATGTAGCGCTGGAACAGCGTCAGCAGCAGGCATCGGATGTGGGAGCCGTCCACGTCGGCGTCCGTCATCATGATGATCTTGCCGTACCGAGCCGCGTCGAGATCGAAGGTCCGGCCCGACCCGGCCCCTATGACCTGGATGATCGCGCCGCACTCGGCGTTCTTCAGCATGTCCGTCACGGAGGACTTCTGGACGTTGAGGATCTTGCCGCGAATCGGCAGCAGCGCCTGGAATTCCGAGTTCCGGGCCAGCTTCGCCGTACCCAGCGCGGAGTCTCCCTCCACGATGAAGAGCTCGCTGCGCTCGACGTCGTCGCTGCGGCAGTCCGCGAGCTTGGCGGGCAGGGACGAGGACTCCAGGGCGGTCTTCCGGCGCTGCGCGTCCTTGTGCTGGCGGGCCGCGATGCGCGTACGGGCGGCGGCGACGACCTTCTCCATGACCACCCGGGCCTGGGCGGCCGCGTCGCGCTTGGTGGACGTCAGGAAGGCCTTGAGCTCCCTGGAGATCACGTTGTTCACGATCCGGCGGGCGGCCGACGTGCCGAGGACCTCCTTGGTCTGGCCCTCGAACTGCGGCTCGGCCAGACGGACGGTGACGACCGCGGTGAGCCCCTCCAGGGCATCGTCCTTGACGATGTCGTCCTCTGCGACGCGCAGCAGCTTCTTGGCGCGCAGCACCTCGTTCATCGTCTCTTTGACGGCCTGCTCGAAGCCTGCGACGTGGGTGCCGCCCTTGGGGGTGGCGATGATGTTGACGAAGGACCTGAGGGTCGCGTCATAGCCGGTCCCCCAGCGCAGCGCGACGTCGACGCCGAGCTCGCGGGTGACCTCGGTGGGCGTCATCTGGCCGTGCTCGTCCAGGACCGGCACGGTCTCCTTGAAGGTGCCCTGTCCGGTGAAGCGGAGCACGTCGCAGACCGGCTTGTCGGTCGCCAGGTACTCGCAGAACTCGCTGATGCCGCCGTCGAAGCGGAAGGACTCCTCGCCCTTGCTGCCGCCCTCGCCCAGGCCGAACTCGTCACGGACGACGATGGTCAGGCCGGGCACCAGGAACGCGGTCTGACGGGCCCGCTGGTGGAGCGTCTCCAGGGCGAGCTTCGCGTCCTTGAGGAAGATCTGGCGGTCGGCCCAGTACCGCACGCGCGTGCCGTTGCGGGTCTTCGGGATCCGCCTCACCTTGGTCAGGCCGCTCTTGGCCTCGAACTTGGCGTCCGGGCCGCTCGCCGCGAAGGCACCCGGGACACCGCGCCGGAAACTGATCGCGTGGGTGTGGCCGCCGCGGTCGACCTCGACGTCGAGGCGGGCGGACAGGGCGTTGACCACGGAGGCACCGACTCCGTGCAGACCGCCGGAGGCGGCGTACGAGCCGCCGCCGAACTTGCCGCCGGCGTGCAGCTTGGTCATGACGACCTCGATGCCGGACAGGCCGGTCTTGGGCTCGACGTCCACGGGGATGCCGCGGCCGTTGTCCCGCACCTCCACGGAGCCGTCGTCGTGGAGGATCACCTCGATGTGGTCGCAGTAGCCGCCGAGGGCCTCGTCCACGGAGTTGTCGATGATCTCCCACAGGCAGTGCATGAGACCACGGCTGTCGGTGGAGCCGATGTACATGCCGGGGCGCTTGCGCACGGCCTCGAGCCCCTCGAGGACGAGCAGGTGCCGCGCGGTGTAATTGGAACCGTCCCGGTCTGCTCCTGCCAGCAGCGCTGTGGACGGCACGGACGTATCGGCGGTCACGCGGTTCGCTCCTCGCTGAATTTCAGGTGGGCCCCGTTTGGGTAAGGGCCCGGCTTCGGTCGCCGCTCAGAGGGTACCGAGGCCTGGTAGAGCCGTTGTAACGCCACCCTCACTCTGAACTCAGACTAGTCCAGAGTCGCATGAGTGTTCGATCCCTCGATGGAGTGAAGTACATATCACGTTCCCTTCGAGGCATGAACCATTTAGGCTCCGGGCACGTCCTCATGAACAACCGGCAACCCAGCCGGGGGGACCTAAACCCGATAAACAGCGCGAACCCGTAAGCACACAAGACACGCACTACGGCACATTCGCCGCCAACCGGCAGCAGACAGCCGCCCCGGAAGAAACTTTCGAGGAAAAGCCACGAGCGGGAACGTTTTCGGGCTGGTTGGATGTTGACCCTGGTACGACAGCTCGTCGAGCTAGAGAAGAGGCGACGTGACTACTGTTCTGACCCCCGCGAGCCCGTTGACGGCCGCCGATCGCTGCGACCGCTGTGGCGCCCAGGCATACCTGCGCGTCGTCCTGCTCAGCGGCGGAGAACTGCTCTTCTGCGCCCACCACGGCCGCAAGTTCGAGCCGGAACTCAAGAAGATCGCCGCTGAGATACAGGACGAGACGGAGCGGCTGACGTCTGTTCCGGCGTCCGCCGCTGAAGAAGAGCGCTGACATCTCGCATCCACGACGAGCCAGCCCCGGCACAGGCCGGTGAACGGGCGGCCGCTCCACACCACCCGGAGGGGCCGCCCGTCGTCGTACCCCTGCGGCCCTCAGGCCCCCTTCCGCGAGCCCTGTGAGCCTGTGCCGTCCGTCCGCCCCAGGACACGTACGACCTGGGACACCCGGGTGTAGACCCCGGGGCTTCCCGCCCGGCCGCAGCCGTCCCCCCACGACACCAGCCCGATCAGCCGCCCCTCGGCGACCAACGGGCCTCCGCTGTCGCCCTGGCAGGCATCTGGGCCGCCCTGGACCTCCCCCGCGCACAGCATGGAGTCGGCGTGGTACGCGCCGTCCACGGTGCCGGGATAGGCCTCCTCACAGCGCGCGTCGGGCAGCACGTGCACACGCGCGGCGTGCAGCTTCCGCGTGTAGTCACCGGTGCCTGTCAGATCGCCCCAGCCGGTGACCAGAGCGGTCGTTCCCGGCGTGTACGCGGAATCCCCCTCGTTCGCCATGGCGACGACCGAACTCTGCGGCAGGGGTTTGGAGAGGGTGAGCACGGCGAAGTCTCCGGCGTTCTCCAGCGGGTCGTAGTGCGGATTGATCTTGATATGGCTTACGGGGATCTCCTCGCCCTGCCCCGACAGCAGGTCCGTGCGGCCCGCGATCACCGTGAGGTGGCGCGCCTGGTTCGGTGGGCTTCCCAGGACCTCGTCGGCCATGCAGTGGGCAGCGGTCAGCACGGTGGTGCGGTCGATCGCCACGCCACCGCAGAACTGTCCCGCGCGCGTACCTCCGAACCGGTCACGGCTGGAGAGCGCGACCGTCCAGGGAGCCTGGGAAACGTCGATGGGGAAACCACCGACGACGACGCTGTCGGCGGCGCCGGGTACGGCGGTGGCCAGCGGTATTGCGGCGGCGGTGGCGGCCAGAACCAGCGGCGCCACCAGTGTCCGCGCGAAGGTGCGACGCATGCACGCTCCTCACTCAGGGTGCTCTTGGGAAACCCAGAGTCATCCAGAGCGCGCCGCTCCGCAGCGCGAAGGGCCCGGCCCCCCCCCGGGACACCCGGGCCTACACCTAAAAACACCCCCACCCAGACCAGGTACTACCGCCGCACCCGGGAAACCCCCAGGGGGC
>NZ_JBHYKH010000665.1:0-4209 GCF_042741275.1 Streptomyces sp. NPDC058964 | reverse complement strand
GGCTGACCTCCCGCCTCCGTCGGCTGACCTCCCGCCCAGCCCGGTCCACCCGGTCCACCCGTCCCGCGCGGTCCACCGAAGGGGAAGACATGCAGATCGCCATCGTCGTCTACGACCGTTTCACCGCCCTCGACGTCGTCGGCCCGTACGAGATGCTGTCCCGTCTCCCGGACGCCGAGACGGTCTTCGTCGCCGAGGAGGCCGGACCCGTCCGCACGGACACCGGATCCCTCGCGGTCACCGCCGACAAGTCCCTGGCCGAGGTGCCGGGCCCCGACATCGTGGTGGTGTCCGGCGGCCCCGGCCAGAGCGCCCTGATGGAGCACGCGCCCCTGCTCGACTGGCTGCGCGCCGCCGACGCCACCAGCACCTGGACGACCTCCGTCTGCACCGGCTCCCTGCTGCTCGCCGCCGCCGGACTCCTGGAGGGCCGCCGCGCGACCTCGCACTGGCTGGCCCTCGAACAGCTCCGGCGGTTCGGCGCGGAGCCGACCGGTCAACGGGTCGTCTTCGACGGCAAGTACGTCACCGCGGCCGGTGTCTCCTCCGGCATCGACATGGGGCTCGCCCTGCTCGGCCGTGTCGCGGGCGACGAGCACGCCCAGTCCGTGCAGCTGGCCACCGAGTACGACCCGCAGCCGCCCTACGAGGCCGGTTCCCCGGCCAAGGCGCCCGAGCACATCGTCCGCCTGCTGCGCGAGCGGAGCCGCTTCATCCTGAAGTAGTCCAGGTGAACCGCGGCTGCCTGCGCTCCAGGAACGCGGCGACGCCCTCGGCGGTGTCGCCGCTGCCGCGTGCCTGCTCCGTCCAGTACGCGTCCCGATCGGCGCGCCCGTTCGCGAACTCCTTCGCCGCGGCCTGCGTCAGCTGCGAGCGGGAGACCAGGATCCTGGTGAACTCCGCGACCCGCTTGCCGAGTTCGCCCTCCGGCAGCACCTCGTCGACCAGACCCGTCCGCAGCGCCCGCCCCGCGTCGATCAACTCGCCCGAGAACAGCAGGTACTTGGCGGCGGACGGACCCACCAGCGAGACCAGCCGGCGGGTGGAGGACGCCGGATAGACGATGCCGAGCTTCGCCGGAGTGACCCCGAACAGCGCCCCCTCCTCGGCGAACCGGAGGTCGCAGGCCGCCGCGAGCTGCGAACCGCCGCCCACGCAGTGACCGCGGATCGCCGCCACCGTCGGCCGGGGGAAGGCCGCGAGAGCCTCCTCCGCCGCCACGGCGAGCCGCTGTGCCTCCTCCGGAGAGCCGCGCAGCGTCGAGATGTCGGCCCCGGCGCAGAACGTCCCGCCCTCACCCGTGAGCACCAGCGCCCGTACGGCGGGATCGGCGGCCAGCGAGTCGAGCAGCGGCGGCAGCGACCGCCACATCTCGGCGGTCATGGCGTTGCGCTTGGCCGGGTGGTGGACGACGACGGTGGCGACCGTGTCGGTGACCGTGTGCAGCAGCTGGGGCTCCATGTCCGGATGCTATCCGCCCCGCGACGGACATGATCGCCGGGGAAGCTGTCATACCCGTACAACCCGAATAGTTCGCGAAGGCGGCGCGACCAGGACAGGAGCAGTCCCACAACTGACCTTGTCATACGCCAACGGTCAGAACCGCTCGATACCAGCTGACTTCTGGTCAGATATGCGGAGGGGAGCGGGTCGTTATCAACACTCGACGTGTGGTGACAATCGAGCGCAAGGGTGGCGACCGGACGATGGAGAACCACGGGCGCGGGTACGACCCGCGCCCACAGGGAGGCGCCCCGCGGACGCCGGACCCGCTGCCGTACGAAGGGGTGTGGCGGTTCACCGCCGCCGCTGTCGACGCCTCGGTCCCGCAGGCGCGCCACGCGGTGCGGGACCTGCTGCTGCGCCAGGGCGTCCCGGTCTCGGACGATCTGGTCCACGGGCTGTTGCTGATCGTCTCCGAACTGGTCACCAACGCGGTCAGGCACGCGGCGCTGCTGTCGCCGATGCTGGCCGTGGAGGTCGCGGTCGGGGCCGAGTGGGTGCGCGTGTCGGTGGAGGACAACCATCCCTACCGCCCGACCGCCCTGGAGGCCGACCACGGCCAGACCGGTGGCCGCGGGCTGCTTCTGGTCCGGGAGGTGGCCCGGGAGGCCGGCGGCGTCGTGGACGTGGAGCACACGACGAGCGGCGGCAAGGTGATCTGGGCCGCCCTGCCGCTCAAACCCGCGCGGCTGCCCTGAGGCGGCTCACCAGCCCGTGGACGGGCCCGTCAGCTCCCTGACCGCGGGCCGGGCCGCGTCCAGGACGGTCATGAACCACGACGAGAAGGTGTCCCGGGCGTGCCGCTCGGCGAGTTCGGCCGGGGTCACGTAAGCGGTCGCGCCGACCTCCGCCGAGTCCGGCGCCGGCCGGGCCTGCACCAGGCCGACGAACAGGTGGTTGTACTCCTGCTCGACCAGACCGGAGGCCGGGTCCGGGTGGTTGTAGCGGACCGTGCCCGCCTCGGCGAGCAGCGACGGGGAGACGCCGAGCTCCTCGTACGTCCGCCGGGCCGCCGCCGCGAAGGGGGCCTCGCCCGGGTAGGGGTGGCCGCAACACGTGTTGGACCACACACCGGGGGAGTGGTACTTGCCCAGGGCCCGCTGCTGCAGCAGCAGCCTGCCGCGCTCGTCGAAGAGGAACACCGAGAACGCGCGGTGCAGCTGTCCCGGCGGCTGATGGGCGGCGAGCTTCTCCGCCGTGCCGATCGTCACACCTTTCTCGTCGACCAGTTCCAGCAAAATCTCGTCCGTGGTGCCGTTCGACGAGCTGTGCGTCGCGGTGGCAGGTGTGATCGGCATACCCATCCTTCGCCTCGGTCTTGGCACCCCAAGTCTGCCGTACGAATCCGGCACTACCGGCACTTCCCGGCACGGGCCACGCCGGGAGGGGGACCCGGTAGAAGATCGTGCCCGGCCGGTGTGACCGGGAACCGTCCGGAGGGCTCGAACACAAGGACGCAGGGGGTGCCCGGACCGCCGCGTTCCGGCCAGGACGGTGGGCCGCCCGGCGCCGTCAGAGACAGAGCCGGGCCTCGTGCTCCGCGTGCCCGCCCGGCTCCAGCTGGAAGGTGCAGTGCTCCACGTCGAAGTGATGGCCCAGGCAGCCCTGCAGCTCGTGCAGCATCTTCTCGTGGCCGATGGCGCTCAGCACGTCCGAGCTCACGACCACGTGTGCCGACAGCACCGGCATGCCGGACGTGATCGTCCAGGCGTGCAGGTCGTGCACGTCCTCCACGCCGTCCAGCGCCAGGATGTGGGCCCGCACCTCCGCCATGTCGACGTCCTTGGGGGCCGCCTCCAGCAGCACGTCGAGCGTCTCGCGCAGCAGCCGCAGCGTACGCGGGACGATCATCAGGCCGATCAGGAGCGAGGCGATCGGGTCGGCGGCCTGCCAGCCGGTGGTCAGGATCACGGCCGCCGAGAGGATCACCGCGAGCGAGCCCAACGCGTCCGCGGCCACTTCCAGGAACGCGCCGCGCACGTTCAGGCTCTCCTTCTGGCCGCGCATGAGCAGCGTGAGCGAGATGATGTTCGCCACCAGGCCGAACGCGCCGAACACGATCATCAGCCCGCCCGCGGTGTCGGCGGGCGTGAAGAACCGCTGGACTGCCTCGAACAGGACGTAACCGCCGACCCCGAGCAGCAGCAGGCAGTTGGCGAGCGCGGCCAGGATCTCGGCGCGCGCGTAGCCGAAGGTGCGGTTCGTGCTCGGTGGCCGGTTGGCGAAGTGGATGGCCAGCAGGGACATGCCCAGACCCAGCGCGTCCGTGGCCATGTGCGCCGAGTCCGCGATGAGCGCGAGAGAATCGGCGAGCACACCGCCGATGATCTCCACCACCATGACGGTCAGCGTGATCGCCAGCGCGACACGCAGTCTGCCGCGGTACGCCGCTGCCGCCGTACCGGTGGGCGGCGCGTGCGAGTGCGCGTGCCCGTGATCGTGACCGGCCCCCATGGAAACCGCCCTCCCGTGTTTCGTCCGAGCTCACAGTGAACTACGGGTGGGGGGTATCCGGCAACGCGGTACTGAACACCGTTGTCATGTGCTCTGACCTGCGGAAACGATACGCAGGTCAGAACGCCCGCGCCTCACTGCGGGTGGTGCAGCCGCCAGCCCTGCCAGGCCGACTCCACCATCTCCCGCACCCCGCGGCGGGCCCGCCAGCCGAGTTCCTCGGCGGCCCGCGCGGCCGAGGCGACCGCGCGG
>NZ_JBHYKH010000664.1:0-4252 GCF_042741275.1 Streptomyces sp. NPDC058964 | reverse complement strand
CCCGCCCCCGCGCCCCCGGTCCTCTACCGCCGCGTCCCCCGCTCACTACTGGGGGGCTCCCGTTCCGGCCCCCCCCATTTTGGTTCCCGCGCCCCGAGGGTGCCGGTGCCGGTCAGTGCTTCAGGCCGGCACTTCCGAAGCCGATCGCCATGAGGACCGGATCCTTGGGGGCCTTGTCGTCATGGACCAGTTCCCGCTGGCCGAAGAAGACCCGTCCCTGCTCGAAGACGATGTCCGACTCCGTGGGGTCGCTCAGGTTGCTGTCCTCCTCGTCCGGCAGCTGGAAGAAGAGCAGCGGCGTCTCCTTGTCCGTGCGGGCGTTCCAGCTGACGACGGCCGCCGGCGCGGAGACCCCGGCTCCCTGCCGGTAGACGAGGAGTTCGTCGCCGCTCATCCGCAGCGGATAGACCATCTGGAGTTCCCGGCCGTCGAACTTGCCCTGGCTCCGGCCGGTCTTCAGGTCGAAGGCCACGATCCAGTCCGACGGCTGGTTGTTGGCGATGTTCTCCTTGCTCATGACGTAGGCCTGGGTCCGCCCGACGACCAGGCCGTCGCAGTTCTCCAGGACACCGAAGTACGGCGCGAGGAAGTAGCGCTCGCCGCACTTGGCGTCGTAGCCCGACAGCGAGATGGTGGCGCGGCGACGGCCCCGGCCGTCCAGCGAGAGCAGATCGGTCACCTTGCTGTCCCCCGCCGCCACCGCGACCACGGGCGGGTCGGAGGAGGGCAGGTAGACGGTGGTGACCCCGCTCGCGACCTTGTAGGTCCACCGGGTCCTGCCGGTGCGCGGGTCGAGCTTCTGCACCTCGTACGTGGCCTCGGGCCCCTCGCCGCAGCTGACCAGGGCGAGCAGCGCGCGGCCGCCGGCGTATCCCTTGTCCTCGCACCGGGAGACGGTCGTGCTGTCCCAGAGCCGCCTGCCGTCCTTCATGTCGTACGCCACCGAGCCGTGACCCCAGGCCACGGCGACGACGCCCTTGGTCAGGGTGAGGTTGGTGTTGGTGACGAACGCCCGCTGCGGCGAGGGCATCTTCTTCTGCCACAGCTTCTTGCCGGTGTTCAGGTCGAAGAACACCACCTGGTCGCAGACGCCCTCCTGCTTGGAGCCCTTGGCGTGCGGCGGCTGGATGACCACGGCGGTGCGGCCGTCGGCGGTGACGTGCCTGCTGGTGGCGCAGATATGGCCGTCCAGCTTCAGGGTCCAGGCCGTCTCGTCGTACGGCGGTTTGATCCTGAGGCCCACGATCCGGTTGGCGACACCACGGGCGAGGATCTTCTTGGTGGCCCAAGTGCCGGGCGCGTAGCGCGGATTGGTGTCGGAGTTCGCGGAGAGGCCCTCCTCGTCGTGTTCGAGGGCCAGCCGTCCCTCGGGCGAGCCGGGGACCTTCTCGACCGATTCCCTGACGGCGTCGGGGCTCTGGGGAGCGGCCGCCGCCCCCTTGCCACTGGCGTGCCCGCTGTCGTCCCCCGCGGACGACAGGAGCAGACCTCCGGCACCGAGACCGAGGACCACGAGGACGGCCAGACCTCCCAACAGCCGCTTGCGACGGCGCTTGTGGGTGTCGGCGGCGAGTGCGGATTGTGTGTAGACGGACGGGGGTGGGCCGAAGCTCACGCGAAGGGATCCTTTTCTGCTCTGCCGGAATGCGCCGTGGCGGGACTCGCACGTCACGGCCGCCGGGGGCGCGCATGATCGGCCCCACTATGCCCGTGAATCCTCTTACGGGGCACGTCGGTTCGAGCCCGGCCACGATCACCTCTCTCCATGTTCCGTCGGACTTGTTCATAAAATTCGTCCGGATTGTGCATCAATACGCTGACTCTGTAGGGCACTTACGGGCAGCCCGTGACCGGGTGGGCGGGTGCTCGGGGGTGGACGGGCCTGCCGAGGTGGGGCGTGCGGTGATTAGGCTGGGACCGGGCGCCATGCCAGAACCCGTGGACCGGGCGTCGGCGGCCCAGGGGGAGAGCCGGTGGATCGGACTACCTCGAACGACTACGGACGACTGAGAACCACACGAACATGGTCGCCCCGGCACGGCATGAGGGTGCTCGACCACACCAGGAGGAACTGTGAGCAGCGATCGGGACGGGATCCGCGGGGGCTGGGCCACACCCGGCGATGACCAGCCCGACGCCGAGTCCGCCATCGAGACGACCGGCGAGTTCACCATCGACTACGCGCCGCCCGCCTGGTACACGCAGAACGCGTCCGGGCCCTCCGGGGATTCGGACCGGGAGCCTGGTGCGAGCGGGGCGGCCGGGGTTCCGGCAGGGGCGGCCGGGACGTCTCCCTCTTCCTTCCCTGGGCAGACGGGGCCCGGGGTTTCGCCGTTCCCGCCGGGCGCTCCGATTCCGGGCCTGACTCCTCCTCCGCACGCGACTCAGACGGCCGGGGCCACGGGTGCTCCGGGCACTCCGGCTCCCGGGGCTCCGTTCACGCCGCCTCCGCCGGCGCCCGCACCGGGTGCGCCCTTCGCTCCGCCGGCTCCTCCGGCCGCCGGGCCCGGGGCTGCCTTCACGCCTCCGGCTCCTCACGCTCCGGCCCCCGGGGCGCCGTTCACGCCGCCCGCGCCGCAGGGTGGAGGCCCTGTTGCCGTACCGAGGCTGCCGGTGGGGAGCGGGTTCGAGCCCCAGCCGCAGGGGGAGCCTGCGGCGCAGGGGGGCGCGGATCCCGCGTCGCCCACGGCTGTGCCGAACATTCCGTCGGGCGGGTACCAGAATCAGTGGGCTCCGTCCGCGCCGCCCTCGGCTCCGCCGGCGGCTCCGGCCGCGCCTGAGCCGGAGTCCGGCACCGGTGACCTGGAGAGCGGCGCGACCATGCGGTTCTCCACGGCCGCACTGAAGCGCGAGATCGCGGAGCGCACTGCCGAGGCCGAAGGCAAGGGCGCGGGCACGGCTCCCGTGGCGGACGCCGCTGTCGAGCCCGAGAAGGGTGAGTCCGAGACGGATGCCGAGCAGGCGGGCGAGGGCGGCACCGACGCGGGTGCGGCCGGGTCCGTCGAGTCCGAGGACGCCGTGAGCGAGGCCGAGACCGAAGCTGAGGCCACGCAGGACGCACCACAGGTCTCCGCTCCCGTGGCCGAGGAAGCGAACGTGGACGCGGAGTCCACGGGGGCCGAGGCCGGGACCGCCGACGTCGAACCCACCGGGGACGTTTCGCCTCAGGAAGACGTCGAGCCGGTGGACACGGACGGCGCGGACGAACCGGCTCAGGAAGCGGTCGCGGCCGACGACGAAGCCTCCGGAGCCGACGACAGCGTCTCGGCCGACGCGGCGAAGCCCGCGGAAGCCGAGTTCGTCGAGGACGAGGACGAAGACGAAGCCGCAGTCGAAGACGAGGACGAAGACGCCGTCGAAGACTCGTCGCCGCAGGACTCCGCCCCCGGGGACATAGGGCCCTCCGACGTCGAGCCCCCGGACGCCGCACCCGCCGACGCCGTACCGCAGGGCAGCACGCCCGCGGACAGCGCCCCTCAGGACGCCGTTCCGGTCGTTCCGGCCCCGGCCGCCCCGCAGGACACGCCGCCCGCCTGGGCTCCCGCGGCGGCCCCGCAGGGCGGGTTGCCGCCGCTGCCGCCGTCGTACCAGCCCGCCGCGCCCGCTCCCGCGGTCCAGTGGCCCGCACAGCCCTCGCCCCAGCAGCCGGACCCGATGCCCGGACAGCCGCAGCCCGCGGCCGCGCAGGGCCCGTCCGCCGTGCCGCCGGCCCCGCAGTCGCCGTTCCAGCCCCAGGCACCGCAGCCCGCACCCGCCGCCTGGAACCAGCCGGCCGCCCCTCAGTCCGGCCAGCCGTACGCCCCCGGCGTTCCGGCGGCCCAGCAGCCTCCGGTACCGCAGGCACCCGTCACACCTGCCCCGCAGAGCGGCTACGGCTTCCCGCAGCAGGGCACCCAGGCACCGCAGCAGCCCAACCCCCAGCAGGGATACGGCTTCCCGCACCCCGGCGCCCCCGCACCGACCACACCACAGCCCCCGGCCCCGGCCCCGCAGCCGGCCGACGCCGCGCCCCAGGCACCCACGCCTCAGGCCGGATACGGCTTCCCGCACCCCGATGGCCACACCCCGCCGACGCCGGGCGGGTACGGCTTCCCGCAGCAGGGCGCCCAGGCACCGCAGCCTCCGGCCCCGCAGCCCGCGCAGAGCCCGGCCGCTGCCCCGGCACCCGGGGCCCAGGCCGCGGGTCAGCCTGCCGGGTACGGGTTCCCGCAGCCCGACGCCCCGCAGAGCCAGGGCCTGCCCGGTCAGGTAC
>NZ_JBHYKH010000663.1:0-4288 GCF_042741275.1 Streptomyces sp. NPDC058964 | reverse complement strand
CGGGGACCGCGAGGGGCGCGCTGAGGAGGGCGGCGCCGCCGCCGTGGCCCGCTCCCCCGACGCGCAGGTGGGACCCGGGGGGGTCGAGCACCGTGCGGCGGCCCGCGGCCACGAGCAGCGCACGCCAGGTGTCGCCCGGCATCCAGACCGTGGCCGCGCGCAGCCCGGCGACGGCGAGACCGATCAGCGCGAACAGGCCCACGGCGCCGACGACCGGCCCGCCCGGCAGCCCGGCGCGCACGGCCCGGACGTCCACCCAGGCCACGGCCGCGGCGGCCCACCCGGCGAGTCCCGCGACCCAGCCGCCGCGCACGGCGGCCCGGAAGTCCGAGACGAACTCCCGCAGGCCGCCGCCCTCGTGGGCCGTACGGCGCCGGAGGTGCCGGGCTCCGGCGGCGAGGGCGGCCGGGTAGGTGACGACTCCCAGGGAGGCCACCGCGATCCACACACCGGTGAGCAGGCACTCGGCGAAGACCCCGAACCTTTCCCAAGCACTCGGATCCGCACGTGCAGGGGAGACCCCATGGGCGAGCACGGACTCCCGGCGCGACTTCACCCGTACGTCGGCCACGGTCTCAGCCCTTCAGTCCGGAGGTCGCCATGCCGTCTATGAGATACCGCTGGAAGGCGAGGAAGAAGAGCAGCACCGGCAGCAGCGCGACCAGCGACATGGCGATCATGCCGCCGTAGTTGGCGGCCACGCCGTCGGAGTCGCGGAACATCATCAGACCGAGGGAGACGGTGTACTTGCCGGGCTCGTTGAGGTAGATCAGCGGGCCCATGAAGTCGTTCCAGGCGCTGATGAAGGTGAAGATGGCACTGGTGATGAGCGCCGGCCGGCACAGCGGCAGCATGATCGACCAGTAGATCCGCAGGTGACCGCAGCCGTCGAGACGGGCGGCCTCGTCCAGTTCGCGGGGCAGGTTGCGCATGAACTGCACCATGAGGAAGACGAAGAAGGCCTCCGTGGCGAGGTACTTGCCGATCAGCAGTGGGACGTAGGTGTTGATCCAGTGCAGCTTCTGGAACATCACGTACTGCGGGATCAGCAGCACGTGGTACGGGAGCAGGAGCGTGCCGATCATCAGGCCGAAGAGCAGGTTGCGGCCCGCGAACCTGATGCGGGCGAAGGCGTATGCCGTCAGCGAGCAGGAGCTCAGGATGCCGACGACGGAACCGGCCGCGTAGAAGAGCGAGTTCTGGAAGAACGTCCAGATCGAGATGTCGGCAATGCCGTCGGCGAGGCCCCTGAAGTTGTCGAGGATCGGATGGCCGGGGAACAGTTGGAGGCTGTTGATGATGTCCTTGCCGGGCTTGAACGAGGCACCGATCACCCAGACGACCGGGTAGAGGATCACCGCGAGGACGGCCAGGGCCCCGAGGTGCCAGGCGAGCGAACCGCTGCGCCCTCGCCCCGGACCCAGGGGTTTCGTGGTGGACGGGGGTACGCCCTGCTCGAGCGGCGACGAGAGCTTGGGGGAACTCATCGGGCGTCCTCCTCGTAGTGCACCCACTTCTTCTGGGACCAGAAGAGGACGGCCGTCACCAGGGCCACGGCGAGCAGCAGCATCCAGGCCATCGCGGCGGCGAAACCCATCTGGGAGTTCTTGAAGCCCTGCTGGTACAGGTAGCAGGTGTAGACGAGCGTGGCGTCGGCCGGACCGCAGTACGTGTTGGAGACGACGTAGGCCGAGCCGAAGATCTGGAAGGAGTGGATGGTCTCCAGGAGCACGTTGAAGAACAGCACCGGGGAGATCATCGGCAGGGTGATGTTCCAGAACTTCCGGAAGGGCCCGGCGCCGTCCATCTCGGCTGCCTCGTAGAGCTCCCCGGGCACCTGCTTGAGGCCCGCCAGGAAGATGACCATGGGCGCGCCGAACTGCCAGACGGTCAGCGCCACCAGGGAGTAGAGGACCCAGTCGGCGTTGCCCACCCAGCCGCCGACGTGGAAGCCGACCAAGGACTGCGTACGGTCCACGATGGCGTCGTCGGAGAAGATCGACCGCCATACGAAGCCGACGGAGACGCTCGCGCCGATGAGCGAGGGCGCGTAGAACGCGGCCCGGTAGAAGGCCTGACCGCGCCGGCTCTGGGCGAGCAGCAGCGCGACGCCGAGGGCGAGCAGCAGTTTCAGCGGGGTGCCGATGACCACGTACTCGGCCGTGACCTGGACCGACTTCTGCCACCGCGGGTCGTCGAACATACGGGTGAAGTTGTCGAACCCGACCCACCTGGGCGTGTTGAAGAGGTTGTAGTCGGTGAACGCGAAGTACAGCGAGGCGACCATGGGTCCCGCGGTCAGCAGCAGGAAGCCGGCGATCCACGGGGACATGAAGAGGTAGCCGGCCAGGTTCTCCCGGCGCCCCCGCCGCCGCGCGGTGGCGGGGGCGGCGGGGCGTGCCTCGTGGGTGGCGGCAGCGGAGTCGTCGACGAGCGTCACGGGAGTTCCCATCAGGCCTGGAAGGCGGCCTCGGCCTCGGTGAAGAACTGCTTCACCGCGTCCGCCACCTTGGTCTTGCCCTGTCCGAGGTCGCCGCCCAGGCGCAGGAAGGAGGCCTCGACGGTGTCGGCGCCGGAGGGGTGCGGGGTGATCGTGCCGAGGACGCCGGACTTGGCGGTGTCGGCCTCGTACTGCGCGATCTCCTTGCTCACGGCGTCCGCCGGCCTGAAGGCCGCGTACTGCTCGGTGCCGGCGAGGATGCCGCGGTCGTAGCCCATGATCCTGCCGACCGCGGGGTCGTGGACCATGAAGTCGATGAACTGGGCGACTTCCTTGGGGTGCGCGGTGCGGGCCGAGGCGCTCAGCATCAACGAGGCCAGGTACTGGCCCGTGTGCTTGCCGTCCGTGGTGGGTATCGGCGCCAGGCCATAGGTGCTGCTGCCCTCCGCCGAGTAGCGGACGGTGAAGTTGTCCCAGGTGAACTCCGAGGCGCCGTGGCCTGCGGAGAGTGAGGACTTGGGCATGTCCTGCTGGACGACCTTCGGGTCGGTGACGATCCCGGCCTTGACGCGGTTGTAGCCGTCCTGCCACCACTCCGTCAGGTCGGCCTTGTCGAAGCCGAGCCCGTCCTTGGTGAAGAACGCCTTGCCGTTCTGCCGGAGGTAGAGGTCGTAGAGGTACATGATGCTGAAGTAGCCGGTGTCCCCGGGGACCTTGGTCCTGTCGTGGATGGTCTTCAGGGCCTTGAAGTACTCGTCCCAGGTCCAGCCGGCCCGCGGCTCGACGCCCGCCTTCTCGAAGACCTTCTTGTCGATGACCAGCGCCATGGTGTTGGAGCCGACCGGGACGCCGAGCTGCTTGCCGTCGACCTCGCCCACCTTGGTGACACCCGCACGGAAGTGATCGAGGCTCAGATTGCCCGCGTCGACCTGGGACTTGAGGTCGAGGAGAATGCCTCTCTTGTCGTACTTCCGAAGAAAGCCGACGGCATTCTGGAAAACGTCCGGCGGATTTCCTCCGGCGGCCTGCGTCTGGAACTTCTCCCAGAACGACTGATACGTCTGGAAGTCGGTCTTGACCTTGATCTTCGGGTACTTCTTCTCGAAGAGCGCGATGCTCTGGTTGATCCTTTTCGCCCGCTCCTCGGCACCCCACCAGGAGTAACGGATCGTCACCGTCCCGTCCCCGGAACCGCTCTCGCCACCGCACCCCGCAGTGGCGGCCAGCCCGAGCGCGGCCGCGGAGGCCCCGGCCGCCTTCAGGATCGTACGCCTCTCGACATTCCTGCTGGTTCCCACAGTCGGGCCCTCCCCGCGACGTCGCCGCCATGTTCATGAATCGTTTCAAGTAAGCGCTTGCTGGCACAAGTTACGGAGGGCCCGGGAGCGCGTCAATGATTCGGACAGGATTTTCTTGCGGACGCACTCCGGCGGAGCGGGGCCGTGGGATCGGGCTGCGGGGCGCCGGACGGGCTGCGCCGCACGTCGGGCGGGTACCTGCGGCGGGTCGGGCCGGACGCGGAGCCACTGCCCGTCGGAGCGGCAAGGGTGGCGCCGAGTCGGTCGCCGGGCGGGATTCGGAGGAGGGCCGGGCAGGGAGCCGAGGGCACCGGCCGGGGCACCCACGGCCGGGGCGCGCCGGAAGCGCGTGAGCCGGGTGGATGCCGGGGGTCACGGGGTCGGTACGGCGGGCATCGAGGTGCCGGGCCGGCTGCGCCGCAGGGCGCGCGCACGTCCGGCGGGTCGGACGCGAGACGCACGCCGGGCGGAGCGGCGAGGGCGGCGAGGGCGGTGCGGAGGCGGAGTAAGTCTGGCCGAGGCGCCGACGCCCTCGGCAGTTGTAATTTTG
>NZ_JBHYKH010000662.1:0-4311 GCF_042741275.1 Streptomyces sp. NPDC058964 | reverse complement strand
ACGCTCACCCGCAGGCGACTTGACCTGCCCCACCCTCGCCACACCACAACCAACGAACGCAGGACATCTAAGTCACCGGCATTGGGCCTAGGCCCGGCCCCGCCCGGGCCACCGAGGGTCACTCCCTCCACCCGAACGCCTTCCCGCGCACGCCGGATCGTCACAACTCCGGTGTGCGCCGTGTCTTCCCTCCTTACCGTCCCCGGCGTACCTTGACGGCCGATCTGATGTACCGTCAGGAATTGGGGTGGGCCGTGCCGTACCCGAAACGAACCGCCGCGCTCGCGTCCGCCGCGGCCCTGGCCGGGTCGGCGGTCCTGCTGGCCGCCCCGGCGGCCCACGCCGACGTCGTCGACGTCAACTACCAGTGCAGGACGCCGATCGGGGACAAGAGCGCCGTCTCGCCCATCGACATCAAGGGCGTCAGGAGCGGCAGCGGTTACAGGATCACCATGTCCTGGCAGAAAGGCGTGTCCTCCAGCCCGGTGGAGCTGGGCAAGGGCGCCATGAACCCGAGTGCCTCGATCAAACTGGACGGCGCCGACAGCGGCACGCTGTCCGTGTCGGGCCCGGCCAACCAGGCCGCGATCCCGGCCAACACCCCGATCAAGATAAACGACTTGAGCGGCACCTACACGCCGAGGAAGACCGGCAAGGTCACCTTCACGGCAGGGGTGCTCACCATCAAGGCGCTCGGCACGACGACGACCTGCACACCGGCCAACAGTCCCAAGCCGTCCCTGACCCTGGACGTGACGGCGGCCGGCGGCGCCTCCGGCTCGTCGGGCTCCTCGTCCCAGAGCGGCACCGACTCCGGCGGCCGGCTCCCGAAGACCGGCCCGGAGGACTCGGTCGTCGCCCTCGGCACCCTCGGCGGCACGGTCCTCCTCGCGGGCGCGGCGGGCGCGCTGTGGCTGACCCGGCGGAATCAGGCCGCACGCCGCTGAACCCCCGGGTCTGACCGCTGGAGCCGCCGATGCCGTCCGCCGCCCGTGTCCTGAGCGTGTCCCTGCTGCCCGCCCTGGTCCTCCCGGCCCTGCTCGCCGCCGCGCCGCGGGCCGAGGCGGCGGACAGCTGGTCCATCGCGCCCTCCGGCGGCGGACGCCCGTCCTTCTACGCCGAGGGCGCGCCCGGGACGGTCCAGCAGGACACGCTGTCCGTGACCAACCGCGGTGCGCGAGGGGTCACCGTACGGCTGCGCGGCACCGGCCTGCGCGTCACCTTCGCCGAGCAGCGCCTGCGCGTCCCCGCCCGCACCCGCGCCGAGGTCCCCTTCACGGTCGCCGTTCCCACGGGGGCCACGCCCGGCGACCTCGCCGGGACCGTCACCGCGCGGGACGGCGACGGCCGTACGGCGACGGTCCCGGTCCATCTGCGCGTGGGCGGCCCCGCGTTGTCGGCGCTGACCGTCGAGCACGTGGCCGTGCAGGCCGACCGCATCACGTACGAGCTGGTCAACCGGGGCACGACCGTCCTGGTACCGAAACTCGCGGTGCGCGCGGACGGGGTCTTCGGCCGGGTCCTGGAGCGCGCCCCGCGCACCCTGCCCGTCCGGCTGCCCCCGGGCCGCCGGCTGCGGCTCAGCGAGCCGTGGCGCGACCGGCCGGCGCTGGACGCGGTCGACGTCCGGCCGACCGAGACCGCCCCGGGCGGGGCACGGGGCGCGGCGAGCGCCTCGGTGCGGTTCGTGCCCTGGGGCGCCGTGGCCGCGGGGTCCGCCCTGGCGGCAGGGGCGGCCGCGTCGGTCGCCGTACGGCGGCGCAGGCGTCGTACGGCCGATGCCGGGGCGGAACCGCCGTGCGCGGAAGTCGAGTCGACGGGAGCGGTGACGTGAGCGGCAAGGTGCGGATCCCGGCGCTGATGGCTGTGCTCGCGCTGCTCCTGCTGCCGTTCGCGGGCACCGCGACGGCGGCGGACGGACCGTCGGTGCGACTCTCCAGGTCCCAGGCGGGTACGGGCGGTTCGGTCACCGTCAGCGGCCGCGGCTGGCGGCCGCACACCCTGCTGATGATGCTCGTCTGCGGCCGGGCCACCCCGTCCCGGGGAGTGATCGGCGGCACCAACTCCTGTGCCAACGGCGACGGCCGGGCGGTCACCACGGACGCCCGGGGCGGCTTCGGCAAGAAGCTGCCGGTCGCCGAGCCGCCGGTGCCGTGCCCGTGCGTGGTGCACGTGGCCACCGTGACCGGGGCGATGGCCGAGGCCGACGCGGTGCTCCAGGTCGCCGGGCACGCCGTCGAACCGCTGCCCGCGGAACCGTCCGGCGGGCGGCTGTCCGTCCTGACCGACACCCGGCTGGAAGGATCCGGCGGGCTGCTGACGTGGTTCGGCGCCCCTCCGTCGCGCACGCTGGTCTTCACCGTCGGCAACGTCGGCTCCTCCGCCGTCAGGAACCCCGTCTTCCAGGTCGGCACCGCGCACGGTGTGTTCGCACCGCAGTGGGACGACCAGCAGTGGCGCGGCACCCTCGGCCCCGGCAGGAAGGCCCGGATCAGGCTGCCCGTCGAACTCGCGGCCGGAGCGCACGGCGACTACACCGTCTCCCTCAAGTACGGCGGCAAGGTTCTCGCCGAGCAGCCGTGGGGCGTGGGCCGTCCCTGGGGCGTGACCCTGTTCTGGATCCTGGTCTGCCTGGTCGTACCGGCCGCGGTGTTCCGCGTCGGGATGGCGGTGGTGGACCGGGTTCGGCCGCGCCGGACGGGCGGCGCCGCCCGCCCCCGAGGCCGTCGTCTGCCCCGGCTCGCCCGGCGCCTGCCGGGGCGCGGCGCCCCGGCAGACGGGCCCACCCCGACTTCGACCCTGCCGTGGTTCACCCCGGACTCCGATCCGGGCACGGCGGCCGGTCGGCTCTCCGCACCGCACGACGACAGCCCGACGAGTCCTACGACTCCCACCAGGAAGGGACCCACGTGAGCATGCGAAGGAGAGTCACACCGGCCGGCCGGCCCGGCGGCGCGAGGAGGACGGCCGCGGCGGGGGCCGCACTGGTGCTCGGCGGGGCGGGACTCCTGCTGGGCGTGGCCACGGCGCCCGCCCAGGCCGCCGAGGTGTCGTTCGCGACCCACTGCGTGCCGCCCGCGGGCATCGACCCCGTCGACGGCACCACCAAGGTCGAGATCACCGCGCCGGCCACCGCGAAGGTGGGCGACACGGTCGACGTGGTGTGGAAGTTCGTGCAGGCCGCGTCGAAGAACCCGGACATCATCGACCTGCCCGCCAACTCCGTTCAGCCGTCCGGCACGCTCAAGGCGGCCGGCGCGCAGACCGCCGGCATCGCGATGCAGGGGCCGCGGGAGAACCCGGCGATCCCCAAGGGCGGCGAGATGAAGCTGTCCGACATGAAGGGCACCCTGAAGCTCACGGCGCCCGGTGAGGTGACGCTCACGCCGGACGCGTACACCGTCAACGCCATGTCGACCGACACCAAGTGCACGCCGAAGGAGACCGTGCAGAAGGCGGCGACCATCCAGGTGTCGGCGGGCAGCGGGGGCACTTCGAGCACCTCGGCCACTCCGACCGCCACGGCCTCGCAGTCGGCATCCCCGACGGACTCGGCCACGGCGACCGCGTCCGCGTCGGCATCCGCCTCTCCGAGCGACGGCACCGGCCAGACCGACTTCACCGGCAAGGAGGTCCAGGTCCCCTACGCCTGCAAGACGCCCATCGGCGACAAGAACGCGACCTCGCCCGTGCAGATCAACGCCAAGAAGGACGGCGGGAGTTTCGACCTCACCGTGCAGTTCAAGAAGTCGGTGATGAACAGCCCGGCCGACATCCCGGCGGATTCCGTGAAGCCGTCGATGGAGGTGGTCCTGGGCGGCGCCGACAAGGGCACGGTGCATGTGGAGGGGCCGACGAACTCCTCGGCCATCAAGTCCGGCGACCCGATCGAGATCCCCGACCTGACCGGCACCTACAAGCCCGGCGCGAGCGGCTCCTCGACCCTGTCCCCGGGCGTCCTGACGATCAAGGCCCTGGGCACGACGACCACGTGCACCCCGACGAAGACGGAGGTCTCCCTGACCCTGGACACCAGCGAGCAGGCGAGCGGCGCGTCCGGCGGCTCGTCGACGTCGGGCGGTTCCTCGTCCGGTGGTGACAGCGGCAGCGGTGGTCTGGCCGAGACCGGTTCGGGCGACCACGGCGCGCTCAAGGCCCTCGGCCTGGTGGCGGGCACCGCGATCCTGCTGGGCGCGGCGGTGTTCACCTTCCTGCCGGGCCGGCGGACCCGCTGAAACGCCCGGAGGGGCGCGGGGGGGCCCCGGGGCGGCGGGCGGGCCCCGGGCCGAACGCCCCGCCCCCGCCGCGGCG
>NZ_JBHYKH010000661.1:0-4314 GCF_042741275.1 Streptomyces sp. NPDC058964 | reverse complement strand
TGCGCGGGGTGGTGGGTCTGTGACCCCCCGCCCCCCCCGCGCTCCGCCGGCGGCCCGCCGGGGGGGGCGGGCGCCGCCCCGGGGCCCCCCCCCCCCACCCCGACCAGTCGATCTACACGTTCCGTGGCGCGGACGTGAACGGCATCCTGGACTTCCCGTCGGCCTTCCCGCGCGCGGACGGCCGTCCGGCGCCCGTCGAGGTCCTGCGGACCTCCCGCCGCTCCGGCGCCGCCCTGCTGGCCGCCACCCGTCTGCTGACGCAGCGCATGCCGCTGACCCGCCTCCCCGCCGACAAGGCGCGCGCCCACCGCGACCTCGCCCCGGTACGCGACGGAGGCCGCGTCGAGGTGTACACGTACCCGACGTCCGGCACGGAACTGGACAACATCGCCGACATCCTCCGCAGGGCACATCTGGAGGACGGTGTCCCCTGGAACGAGATGGCCGTCCTGGTCCGTGCCGGATCCCGCACCATCCCGACGGTCCGCCGTGCCCTCACGGCCGCGGGCGTCCCCCTGGACATCGACGGCGACGACCTGCCCCTGCGCCACGAACCGGCGGTGGCACCACTGCTGACGGCGCTCAGGGCGGTGGCTGCGGCCGAGACGGCGCGGGGTGCCGAACGGGGCGTCCGGGAGGAGACCGGGTCCACAGCGGAGACCGAGGTCCCCGAGCCGGATGCGGCCACCGAGGAGGCGGCCGAACCGTCCGCGGAGACCGCCTGGCTCGACACCGAGACCGCCCTGGCCCTGTTGACCTCCCCGCTCGCCGGCATGGACGCCGCCGACCTGCGCCGTCTCGGCCGGGCCCTGCGGGAGGAGGAGCGGGCGGCCGGCAACCCGCTGCCGCCGCCCTCGGACGAGCTGCTCGCGCGGGCGCTCGCCGAGCCCGAGCGCCTGGTCGTGCACGACCCGGTGTACGCCCGGGGAGCCCAGCGGCTCGGCGCCCTGCTCAGGAAGGCCCGGAAGCGCCTCGCGAACGGCGGCACGGCCGAGGAGGCGCTGTGGGACCTGTGGGAGGGGACCCCGTGGCCCACCCGGCTGGAGCGGGCCGCCCGGCGTGGCGGTGCGGCCGGACGCAACGCCGACCGCGATCTCGATGCCGTGTGCGCCCTCTTCGCGACCGCCGCGCGCGCGGAGGAGCGCACCGGCGGCCGGGGCGCCCTCAACTTCCTGGAGGAGATCGAGGCCGAGGACATCGCCGCCGACACCCTCACGCGGCGCGCCGTCCGGCACGACGCCGTCCGCCTGATGACCGCCCACCGCTCCAAGGGCCTGGAGTGGCGCCTGGTCGTCGTCGCCGGTGTCCAGGAGGGACTGTGGCCCGACCTGCGCCGCCGCGGCTCCCTCCTGGAGGCCGACCGCATCGGCCGCGACGGACTCGCCGAACCGCTCACCCCGGGAGCGCTGCTCGCCGAGGAGCGCCGCCTCTTCTACGTCGCCGCCACGCGCGCGCGTGAACGCCTCGTCGTCACCGCGGTGAAGGCGCCCGCGGACGACGGCGACCAGCCCTCCCGGTTCCTCACGGAACTCGGCGTCGAGCCGCAGGACGTCACCGGCTGCCCCCGCCGCCCGCTGTCCGTGGCCGCGCTCGTCGCCGAACTGCGCGCCACGACCGTCGACCCGCGCGTCTCCGACGCCCTCCGCGAGGCGGCCGCCCGCCGGCTGGCGCGGCTCGCCGCGCTCGCCGACGAGGACGGCCGCCCGTTGGTCCCGTCGGCACACCCCTACCGCTGGTGGGGCATGTTCGAGCCGACCGAGAGCAAGGTCCCGCTGCGCAACCGCGACCAGCCCGTCGTCCTGTCCGGCAGCGCCCTCGACCAACTCGCCAACACCTGCGCCCTGCAGTGGTTCCTGGGGCGCGAGGTGAAGGCCGACGCGCCCGCCACCACCGCCCAGGGCTTCGGCAACGTCGTGCACGTCCTCGCCGACGAGGTCGCCTCCGGCCGCACCCCTGCCGACCTCGCCGTCCTCATGGAGCGCCTGGAATCGGTGTGGAACGCGCTCGCCTTCGACGCGCCCTGGAAGTCGGCGCAGGAGAAGGAGAACGCGCGCGTGGCGCTCGAACGCTTCCTGAAGTGGCACGTGCTGGACCGCACCGGCCGAACCCCGGTCGCGAGCGAACACGACTTCGACGTCACCCTCGGAGCGGGCGAATACGAGGTGCGCATCCGCGGTCAGATGGACCGCGTGGAGACGGACGGCGAGGGGCGCGCGTACGTCGTGGACTTCAAGACCGGCAAACAGCCGGTGAGCTCGGCGGAGGTGGCACGCCATCCGCAGCTCGCCGTCTACCAGCTCGCCGTCGGAGCGGGAGCCGTGGACGAGGCCTTCGACGGCGTACGGCCCGAAGCGGGCGGCGCGGAACTCGTGCAGCTGCGCCAGGGCGCGGCCAAGCGCGACGGCGGTGAGACGCTGCCCAAGGTGCAGGCCCAGGAGCCGCTGGAGGGGGAGTGGGTCGGCGAGCTGCTGGCCGGCGCCGCCGGAAAGGTCCTCGACGAACGGTTCACGCCGAGCACCGGCCAGCACTGCGCCCACTGCGCGTTCCGGGCGTCGTGCAGCGCGCGCCCGGAGGGACGGCACGTGGTCGAGTAGCTCGGGCGGGCCGAGTGGTACCGGTGGCACTTCGAGGTGGTGCCGGTGACACGTCGAGTGAGGCGTGACGTATCGCACCACCCGCGCTGACCTGGGCTTCTCCCCACCCGGGCGACAGATCGGGCATCCGCTGTCAGTGCCCGCCGCTAGCCTCTCCGACATGCCCGCCCGTATCACCGACCCCGAGCAGCTCAAGGAGCTCCTCGGCATCCCGTTCACTCCCGAGCAGACGGCCTGCATCACCGCGCCGCCCGCCCCGCAGGTGATCGTGGCCGGAGCGGGATCGGGCAAGACCACGGTGATGGCGGCACGGGTCGTGTGGCTGGTCGGCACGGGACAGGTCGCACCCGAGCAGGTCCTCGGCCTGACCTTCACCAACAAGGCGGCCGGCGAACTGGCCGAACGCGTCCGCAAGGCGCTGGTCAGGGCCGGAGTCACCGACCCCGACGCGATCGACCCGGACAATCCGCCCGGCGAGCCGGTGATCTCCACCTACCACGCCTTCGCGGGCCGCCTCCTGACCGACCACGGCCTGCGCATCGGGCTGGAGCCGGCCTCCCGGCTGCTCGCCGACGCCACGCGCTACCAACTGGCCGCGCGTGTGCTGCGCGAGGCCCCGGGTCCCTACCCGGCGCTGACCCGCTCCTTCGCCGATCTGGTAAGCGACCTGCTCGCCCTCGACTCCGAACTCGCCGAACACCTCGTACGCCCCGAGGACCTGCGCGCCGGCGACGCCGAGCTACTGCGCACCTTGGAGGGCGCCAGGCTCACCAACGCCGATCTGCGCAAGGTCCCCGAGACGGCCGCCGCCCGCCGCGAACTCGCCGAACTCGTCGTCCGCTACCGGGCCGCCAAGCGCGAGCGGGACCTGCTCGACTTCGGCGACCAGATCGCCCTCTCGGCGGCACTCGCGAAGATCCCCGAGGTCGGCCGCGTACTGCGCGACGAGTTCCGTGTGGTGCTCCTCGACGAGTACCAGGACACGTCGGTGGCCCAGCGCGTCCTCCTGGCGGGCCTGTTCGGCGACGGCACCGGCCACCCGGTGACCGCCGTGGGTGACCCCTGCCAGGCGATCTACGGCTGGCGCGGCGCCTCCGTCGCCAACCTCGACGACTTCCCCGAGCACTTCGCCCACGCCGACGGCCGTCCCGCCACCCGCCAGGCGCTCAGCGAGAACCGCCGCAGCGGCGGACGTCTGCTCGACCTCGCCAACGGCCTCGCCGAGCCCCTGCGCGCCATGCACGCGGGCGTGGAGGCGCTCCGCCCGGCCCCCGGAGCCGAGCGCGACGGCACGGTCCGCTGCGCCCTGCTGAGCACGCATGCCGAGGAGATCGACTGGATCGCGGACTCCGTCGCCCACCTCGTACGCACCGGGAAGGCACCCGGCGAGATCGCCGTTCTGTGCCGCACGGCCACCGACTTCGCCGAGATCCAGGGCGCCCTCGTCGCCCGCGACGTCCCCGTCGAGGTCGTGGGCCTCTCCGGGCTGCTGCACCTGCCCGAGGTGGCCGACCTCGTCGCCGTCTGCGAGGTCCTCCAGGACCCCGGCGCCAACGCCTCCCTGGTCCGCCTGCTGACCGGCCCGCGCTGGCGCATCGGCCCACGCGACCTCGCCCTCCTCGGGCGGCGCGCCCGCCTGCTCGGGGCGCACGCGGGCGTGGGCGGGGGCGAGGTACCGGACGGGGGGCTCCCCGTGGCCGTCGAGGGGGGGGGCCGGGCG
>NZ_JBHYKH010000660.1:0-4320 GCF_042741275.1 Streptomyces sp. NPDC058964 | reverse complement strand
GTCGACCCGAACGGTACCGCCGCTCGCACGGGAATCACGAGGCGTTGCAGACCACGTAAGCAGTGATCGTGGAGGCGCCGGGAGGCGCGGCCACGGTGGCCGGGGAGCCGGCCTGCCACCCGTTGGGGATGGTTCCATTGGGGCCGGGGGGGAGGGGCCTGTTGATGGAGATTTGGATGCCACCCGGCTCGGTCTCGTATCCGCCGCCGGTGGCCACGTCACCGGTGTCGCAGAAGACTTCCGCGTGGTGCACGTTCGAGTCCACAGTAACGCTCTTGTAGTACGTGTGGACGCCGCTGGCACCCTGAGCGCCCTGCGCGCCCTGAGCACCCTGCGCGCCCTGAGCACCCTGCGCGCCCTGAGCACCCTGCGCGCCCTGCGGTCCCTGGGTACCCTCGCCGCCCTGGGCGCCCTGAGCACCCTGAGCACCCTGAGCGCCCTGCGCTCCCTGGGCACCCTGGTAGCCCTGCGGGCCCCTCGGGCCCTGCGGACCCCTCGGACCCTGCGGACCCTGTGCGCCCTGAGCACCCTGCGCGCCCTGCGCGCCCTGCGCGCCCTGAGCACCCTGCGGACCCCGCTTGCCGGGCTTGCCCTGCGGGCCCCGGTCACCGCCCCGGCCGCCAGCCCTCTCTTCGCTCTGGCTGCCGGGCACCGCCTGGGATGCAGTGCCCGACCTGTGGATCGCATCGGCAATGGCCACCGAGCTCGGCGCAACATTGAGCGCCACCGCGAGAGCGCCCGCGGACACCAGCGTGGCGGACCTCAGGCGTGAACTTCGGATCGTTCTACGGTTCAAGAGAACCTTCCTCAGGAACTGGGAGGGAATCAGATCGCAAGCGTGCGCACCCCGGTGCGCTTTATCCGCATGCGCATCACGTCGCCTCTGGCTACGGACAAATCCATTCTTAAACTCGCGGCAATTGAATAGTCACGGGTCACGCCACGACTTGCGCGAGGATCACCCGTGCGGCCTCAATTAACCTACTTTCTCGACGCCTTCCTCGCAGATTTCTTCAGCGAGCGCTCTGCGATACGCGGTGCAATCCTCGAAGGAAGGCAGCAGACCTAGTCGCCCGGCTTCCTCCAGCGTGGGCGCAGCGGCGTCCTTTCCGGAGAGTTGCGGCTTGAGTTCCTCGGGCCAGGCGATGGCCAACTCGGGGTCGAGCGGGTTGATCCCGTATTCACGGTGCGGCGCGTAGCCCTCTGAACAGAGGTAGACGACGGTGGAATTGTCCTCCAGCGCCATGAAGGCGTGGCCCAGCCCTTCCGAGATGTAGACGCAGCGGTGCGTCGCGTCGTCGAGCCTGACCGCTTCCCACTTCCCGAAGCTCGGAGAACCGGTGCGGATGTCGACCACCACGTCGAGGACGGCACCGCTGACGCAGGTGACGAACTTGGCCTGGCCCGGTGGGACCGATGCGTAGTGGATGCCGCGAAGAGTGCCGAGAACGGAGCGGGAGCAATTGGCCTGGGCGAGTCGGAGTCCCTGGCCGGTGGAATCACGAAAGCTTTCCCCCTTGAACCACTCGTGAAATCTGCCCCTGCCGTCCGGGAACACCTTGGGCGTGTCCACCCAGACTCCCTCGATGCCAAGTGGCTCCATGTGAATGCTCCTTTCCACCGCGCACGCGGTTCAGGGCCGGACCAGCGGTTCTTGGTGGCGCGAGCCACCACCTCGCTGGGGCAGGACGACATGCCGGTAGTCCTCCAGCAGCCCCAGCAGGTAGTGGCCGTATCCGCTCTTGAGCAGGGGCTGGGCCAGCTCCCGGAGCCGGCCGTCGTCGATCAGGCCGGCACGCCACACCGCTTCCTCCACGCACCCGACCTTGAAGCCCTGGCGCTCCTCGATCACCCGGACGAACTCCGACGCCTGCATCATGGAGGTGAAGGTCCCGGTGTCCAGCCACGCCGTGCCGCGGTCCAGCCGGGTGACATGCAGTTCCCCGGCCTCCAGATAGACCCGGTTGAGGTCGGAGATCTCCAATTCACCCCGGGCGCTGGGCCGCAGAGAGCGGGCGATCTCCACGACCCGATGGTCGTAGAAGTAGAGGCCGGGCACGGCGTAGCGGGACTTCGGCCGGGCCGGTTTCTCCTCGATGGACAGCGCCCGGCCCGATTCGTCGAACTCCACCACGCCGTAGGCCGAGGGGTTGGCGACCTGATAGGCGAACACCCTCCCGCCCTTGAGGTCGTCGTCGTGGCGGGCCAGCCGGGTGCCGAGGCCACTCCCGTAGAAGATGTTGTCGCCCAGGATCAGGGCCACCGGCTCCCCGGCGATGAAGTCCGCCCCCAGGAGGAGGGCCTGGGCGATGCCCTCCGGACGCTCCTGCGCCATGTACTCCAGCCGCAGGCCCAGTTGACGGCCGTCGCCGAGCAAGCGGCGGAACTGGAAACGGTCTTCGGGGGTGGTGATGATCAGGATCTCGCGAACACCGGCCATCACCAGTGTGGAAAGCGGGTAATAGACCATCGGTTTGTCGAAAACCGGCAGCAGTTGCTTCGAGACCGAGCGGGTCAGTGGCCACAGTCGCGAGCCGGTGCCCCCGGCCAGGAGAATTCCGCGCATGGCAGCACCATAGGTGGATTGCCTATCGACGCCGCCTTTAGGCGCGATGGACGGCGTGTGCGGTGAAAGCGAGGGCCGACCGGTCGGCCATTCGGTTGATTCTCTGCACAAGGGAGTTGGTTCGAGTCCGAATACCGTCTACTGCTGGCATCTTGATGGCCGCCAGTCTCTGTTTCCCGAGGGGGCTCCCGATGCAAGCACCACTCGTCAACAGCGCAACAGTCCCGGCACAGCAACAGACTTACGAGAAAACCGCGGCGGCCGGACCATCGCGCAAAGGCCGCTTCGACGGCACATGGTGGATCTGGGCCATGGCGGGAGCGCTGTTCGTGATGTACGCGGCGGTGTCACTGCGACTCCACCAGCGCATGCTCACGAGCAGCTACGACCTGGGAATCTTCCAACAGGTCGTCCGCTCGTACGCGGAAGGACACCTGCCGGTCTCCGAGGTGAAGGGCCAGGACTTTCCCGTCCTGGGGGATCACTTCTCTCCGATCCTGGCGCTCGTCGCGCCCTTCTACCGGGTGTGGCAGGGAGCGGAGACACTCCTCGTCGTACAGGCGGCACTCCTCGCCGTGAGCGTCGTCCCGCTGGCTCTCTGGGCGCGCAGAGCCCTGGGCCCCTTGGCCGGCGCGGCGATCGGTGCCTGTTACGGGCTCTCCTGGGGAATCGCGAGCACGGTCGGCTACGACTTCCACGAAGTGGCTTTCGCCGCTCCGCTCCTGGCGCTCTCGCTGACCGCCCTCGGGAACGGCCGGCTGACCGCCTCGGCGTGCTGGGCCCTGCCCCTGCTGCTCGTGAAGGAGGACCTCGGACTCACGGTCCTCTTCATCGGCCTCGTCATCGCCCGGCGAGGCGACCGCAGGCTCGGAGTGCTCACGGCTGTGGCCGGCCTTGCCGGGACCGCACTGGCCCTGTTCGTGATCCTCCCGGCCTTCAACCCGGGCGGTTCCTACGCCTATTGGTCCCTGGTGCACGATCCCGCCGCAGGCGGCCACGCGGCGACCGAGGGCGGTGCGGGCGGTCTGCTGAACCTGCTTCACCAGGGCACCATCGGTCTCGTCACCCCCTTGGCCAAGATGACGACCTTCGTCCTCCTGCTCGCTCCGACCCTGTTCCTGGCGATGCGGTCGCCCCTGCTGTGGGTCGCCCTGCCCACGCTGGTGTGGCGCTTCTCGTCGAGCAACAGCCTGCACTGGGGGACCGGCTTCCACTACTCGCTCGTCCTGATGCCGATCGTCTTCGCGGCTTTCGTCGACGCCCTGGTGCGACGCGGGACGAGCGGACGCGGCCTGCGCCGCTACCTCGCGGGGTCCGCCGCGATCACCCTCATGATCCTTCCGAGCTTCCCTCTGTTCCAGCTGGCCCAGCCCGAGACCTGGCGAACCGACGCTCGCGTCACCGTCGCCCGCCGTCTGCTCGCCATGATCCCCGACGGCGTCACGGTCCAGACGTCCGACCATCTGGTACCCCAGCTCGCCGACCGTACGAGCGTCAGCCTCTTCGGTTCCGACGGAGGCCGCCCCGATCCCCAGTGGGTCATGGTGGACACCTGGGTGCCGGCCGACCAGCGATGGTGGCCGGGTCAGCCGCTCGGCGTCGAGGGGGAGCAGCAGCTCCTGGCCGCCGACCTCCGCAACGGGTACGACCTGGTGGCCGAGCAGGACGGCTACATGCTGCTGCACCGCCGGGCGTGAGCCCGCGCCGCCGCGGCACCAAAGGGCCCGGGGCCCGCCCGTACACCGTTGTACGGG
>NZ_JBHYKH010000659.1:0-4328 GCF_042741275.1 Streptomyces sp. NPDC058964 | reverse complement strand
GGCTCCGCCGCCGAGACGCTCCTGCGTACGGTCTACGACGAGCCGGATCTCGGCGGCGTTCCGGACGGGTTGCTGCCGTTGCTGCGCGGATGTCTGGCGAAGGACCCCGGTTCCCGTCCCACCGTGGCGGAGGTGCGGCGGACGCTGGACGGAGCGAACCCGGGGGAACAGGATGCGGGCCGGCTGCCTGCCTCGGCCGCCCGGCTCATCGCGCGCCGGTCGGCCGCCGTACTCGCCCTGCCCGCCGTCGAGGCGACCGAGGTGACCGGGAGGACGGTGGGGGCGCCTCCCGGCGCCGAGCCGCCGACCGCGCTGGAGGGCCCCCGCGGGGGCCTCGCACGACGCCGTCTCCTGGTGCTGGGCTCGGCCGCGGGGGTCGTGGCGGCAGGTGGTACGGCTGCCTGGTGGACGTCACGCAGCCCCGGCCGCGGCTCGGCGGGGGGCGGCCGCACCCGGCTCGATCGAGTGGTCGTCGCCCTGCAGGCCGACCTGAGCGGTGGCCACCGGACGCAGGGGCGGGCCCAGGAGAACGGTGTGCGGCGCGCAGTCGAGCACCACAACTCGCTGGCCGGCCGGGGCTTCGACCTGGCGCTCCAGGTCCACGACGACGGGGGCAGCACGACCCGGGCGGCGCGGCTCGCGCGGCGGCTGGCCGACGACGACCGGGTGCGCGCCGTGATCGGGCCGACCACCGACGCCTGCGCACAGGCCGTCCTCGACCGCTACCAGCGAGCGCTGCTGCCCATGGTCACCGTGTCGGTGGGACTCGACGACGTCGACCTCGCCACCCATCGGGTCTACGCGTCCACCCGCCCCTCCGACGGCACGCTGGCCGCACCCGTCGTCGCCTACCTCGTTCGCACCGCACGCGCTCGTGAGACCGTGCTGGTCGACGACACGGCCGAGGGCGACTTCAGCTGGGAGATCTGCACACGCGTCGCCGAGGCGCTGCGTTCCGGGCAGCACACCACGACACGCCGCACCCTCGCCGAGGACGACACGGCGGACGACTTCCGCACCCTCGCCGAGAAGCTGACCGCCTCGGGCGCCGACGCGGTGGTGTTCGCCGGAGGCTACGCGCGCGCCGCGAGACTGGCCCGGGCACTGCGGGCCGCGGGCTACTCCGGTGCGCGGCTGGCCACCGAGCGCGCCCTCGACCCGCGCTTCCTCACCTCGGCGGGCGACGCGGCCGAAGGCTGGGTCTTCTCCGCCGCCTTCCTCGATCCGACCCGCGTGGCGGCCGCCAAGTCCTTCGTCGCCGCCTACCGCAGACGCTTCGACGGCGCCTCGCCTCCCTGGTACTCCGCGGAGGCCTATGACGCGACGCTCTTCCTCGCCCGTGTCATGACACCGCTGAGCGCGTCCGGTGCGGAGCGCGGCGCACTGGTCGGCCGGCTGCGCACCACCGACTACCGGGGGATCACCAAGCGGCTGCGCTACACGACCGCGCGACCCCGCTACAACACGGACGGGCTGTATCTCTTCAGGGCCTCCGGCGGCCGCTTCCGGTATCTCGGCCAGTACCAGGACGCCACGGTCTGATCACGTCAGATCACTCGACCGGGCCGGTCGGTGGACCGGGGCCGGGCCGGGCTCTGGCACTCCGGGCAGAGTTCGAACCGGCCGTCGTCGACGACACTTCCCCAGCCCCGGCAGTTGTCACAACCGCGGGCGAGGACGATGTTCACGGGGTGGGCGGGAGCGTGGGGGTGGGCTCCGTAGATCATGCGGCGGCGCTCCATGGGTAGAGGTCTCGCGTGGGAAAACTATTACATTCGCCGCATATATATTCAAGAGGGGCAATCGGATCCGGGCCCACCGTCAGGTGCCGTCGTCCGGCAGTTGCTGCTCCGTCCAGATGGTCTTGCCGCCGGCCTCGTGACGGGTGCCCCAGCGCTGGGCGAGCTGCGCGACCAGGAAGAGACCCCGCCCGCCCTCGTCCGTGCTGAGGGCCCGCCTCAGGTGCGGGGCGGTATGGCTGGCGTCCGAGACCTCGCAGATCAGCGCCCGCTCGTGGATGAGACGCAGGCTGATGGGGCCGTACGCGTGCCGGATGGCGTTGGTGACCAGTTCGCTGGCGATGAGCTCGGTGGTGAAGGCGACTTCTTCGAGGCCCCACACGGACAGTTGCCGTGCGACGTTGTTGCGGACCACGTGCACCGCCGAGGGGTCGGTGGGGATCTCCCAGGAGGCGACGCGATCGGGGCTGAGAGCGTGTGTCCGTGCGATGAGGAAGGCGACGTCGTCGCGCGGGCGGGTCGGCAGCAGCGTGCGGACCATGATGTCGCAGATCTCCTCGAGCGGCCGGTCGGGGTGGGCGAGGGTGAAACACAGACGTTCCATACCGACGTCGACGTCCCGGTCCGAGGCCTCGATCAGGCCGTCGGTGTAGAGGGCGATGACGCTCCCCTCCTCCACCGCGATCTCCGCCGACTCGAACGGCAGGCCGCCCAGGCCCAGCGGCGGGCCCGCGGGGATGTCGGGGAACTCGACCGGCTCGCTCAGGTGGGCGATCGCCGGGCTGGGGTGACCGGCCCGGGCCACGACGATGGTGCGGGCGACCGGGTCGTAGACGGCGTACACGCAGGTCGCCCCGATGACGGTCGGCCCCTGCGTGGCCGCCTCGGCCTCGTCCGACAGGCGTACCACCAGGTCGTCGACGTGGGCCAGCAGCTCGTCCGGGGGCAGATCCAGATCGGCGAGCGTCTGGACGGCGGCCCGCAGTCGCCCCATGCTCGCGGCCGCGTGAAGCCCGTGGCCCACCACGTCGCCGACGACGAGCGCGACCCGCGCTCCGGAGAGCGGGATCACGTCGAACCAGTCTCCGCCCACTCCGGCCTCGGCGTCGGCCGGCAGATAGCGGTAGGCGACCTCGACCGCGTTGAGCTCGGGCAGGTCCGGCGGCAGCAGGCTGGTCTGCAGGGTGAGCGCCGCCTGGCGCTCCCGGGCGAAGCGCCGGGCGTTGTCGACGCACACGGCGGCCCTCGCGACGAGTTCCTCGACGAGGAGCAGATCGTCCGCGTCGAACGGGTCCGGGTTCTTCCAGCGCAGCAGGGTCACCACGCCCATGGTGATTCCGCGCGCCCGGAGGGGAACGACGAGGTGCGTGTGCACTCCCAGCCGGATGAGCTTCTTCCAGCGCAGGGAGTCCTCGACCAGCCAGGGTGTCGAGGGGCTGACGACCTCGCAGACCGGTTTCCCCGTGAGCAGGCAGCGTTCCTGGGGGGACCTGAGCCGGTAGTGGGTGGTGGCGCCGATCTCGACGACCACTTCGGGGTGGTCCTCCTGGATCGACAGATGAGCCGCCCGGCGCAGCGTCTCCTCGCCGTGGTCGGCGTCCGTGGCCGGGCCCCCTTCCGCCCGTACGGCGTCCAGCAGGTCGATCGCCACGAAGTCGGCGACCCGCGGCACCACGACCTCCGCCAGTTCCCGCACCGTCCGGTCGAGGTCCAGCGTGGTGCCGATGTGTTCGCCGGCCTCGTTCAGCAGGGCGAGCCGGTCGCGTGCCGAGTCCTGTCCGACGGCCTGGAGGGCGACGAGACAGACGCCCAGGGTTTCCCCCGCGGCGTTCCGCACGGGGAAGAAGGAGCGCAGCTCGACCCGCCGCTGGTTGCGTCGGCGTGTCAAGTCGTGGCGCAGCGGCGAGGATTCCAGGGTCACCTGCGGCTGACCGGTCAGGAGTGCCCGCTTGGCGTACTGACTCAGCAGGGGCGGGGTCGCGCCGGTGTCCGTCCTCGTCGCGCCGTCCATGTCGGCCAGCGCGCGGTTCTCCCACTTGCCGTGCAGGTCGGTGTCCAAAACGGCGATCCCCATCGGCGACCGCTCCAGCAGACCGTGCGCGATCTCCTCGTGGAACGCGTACTCCGCGTGTTCCTCGGCGTCGCACGCGACGATCAGCCAGCCGCGGTGTCCATCGGCGGCGACCAGGGCACACGCCCGAACCGCGATGTCGACGTTGTGGCCTGCCCGGTGCCTCACGGCGAGGACGCCGTTCCAGCCACGGCCGGTCCGGCGCAGCCGTGACACGGCGGCGGACAGATTCCGGCCCGCCAGGAAGGACTCCACCGGGTGCCCCACCGCGTCACGGGCGGGATGGCCGAGCAGCCCCTCGGCTCCGGGGCTCCAGTAGACGATCAGCTTCCGGGCATCGGTCACCACCACGGCCGCGGACACGATGTCGAACGGATCGGCCGGATCTGCACTGCCGAGCGCACCGCTGACGCCCATACTCACGTCCCAATCCGGGGCCGGGGCCCCCACCCCGCCCATTGTTGCACCTGTCTCGTATAAACAACTGTCGCTGCCGTCGACAATTCAAGCGGTGTGTG
>NZ_JBHYKH010000658.1:0-4340 GCF_042741275.1 Streptomyces sp. NPDC058964 | reverse complement strand
CCCTGGGGGGGGCCGCCCAGGCGGGGCGGCGGCCGGCCCGCGCGGTGGTGTTTGGGCAGTTCCCCCCCCTGAACCGGGCGGCGGCGGGGCCCGACGACCGTGACCCGGTGCCGTGGCGGATCGCGCTGGACCACGCGCGCGGGTCCGGGGCGGGGCCCAAGTACTTCGAGGAGCTGTGGGGCGCGGCGGTCCGGCGTGCCCCGCACCACTACGGCTGCCATGTGGCGGCCCTGCGGTATCTGGCCGCCTTCCGGCCCGGTTCCCACCACGCCTGTTTCGACTTCGCCGACCGGGCCGCGCAGGACGCCCCGCCGGACTCGCTCGTCCAGGCCCTGCCCGCGCGGGCGGCCCTCGGCTGTCTCACCCACGGCCGCGGAACCGACGGCGGCGGAACCGAGGTGAGGCGGGAGCGGCTGCACGCGGCGGCCGACCGGGCGATCGCGCTCTCCGCCCGGTTCCCCGCGGCGGACCCCTGGCCGGCCGAGATCCGCAACAAACTGGTGTACGTCCTCGTCCGCCTGGACCGTCACCAGGACGCCCTGGCCCAGCTGCGCCTGATCGGCCCGTATGCCACGTCCTTCCCCTGGAACCGGCTGTCGGACGACCCGCTGGGCCACTTCCTGCGGCTGCGCGCCGAACTCCTGACGACGGCGCGCCCGGCGCCGGACACCCGGCTGATCCCGGCGGCCCGGCGCCCACGTACCGGGCAGGGCGGACAAGCCCGTGCCGGTGACCATTAGGGTGGCGCCGTGACCACCGTCCGTCTCCCCCTCTTCCCGCTGAACTCGGTGCTGTTCCCGGGGCTCGTGCTCCCTCTGAACGTCTTCGAGGAGCGCTACCGCGCCATGATGCGCGAACTGCTCAAGACCCCCGAGGACGAGCCGCGCCGGTTCGCCGTCGTGGCGATCCGCGACGGCCATGAAGTGGCCCCGAGCGCGCCCGGCATGCCGGACCCGACGGCCGTGCCCGAGCGCGGCCCGGCGGCGGGCTTCGGCCCCGACCCGGCCAAGGCCTTCAACGGGGTGGGCTGCGTGGCGGACGCGGCGACCATCCGGGAACGGGCCAACGGCACCTTCGAGGTGCTGGCGACCGGTACGACCCGGGTGCGGCTGCTGTCGGTGGACGCTTCGGGCCCGTTCCTGACGGCCGAGCTGGAGGAGCTGCCGGAGGAGCCGGGCGACGAGGCCGGTGCGCTGGCGGAGGGCGTGCTGCGCTCGTTCCGCCAGTACCAGAAGCGTCTGGCGGGCGCGCGGGAACGCTCCCTGTCCACGGGCACCGAGCTCCCGGACGAGCCGCGGGTGGTCTCCTACCTCGTGGCGGCGGCGATGATGCTCGACACGCCGACGAAGCAGCGCCTGCTCCAGGCCCCCGACACGGCTTCGCGGCTGCGCGAGGAGCTGAAACTCCTTCGCTCGGAGACGGCCATCATCCGTAATCTGCCGTCGCTGCCGGCGTCGGAACTGACGCGCGGCCCGACGAGTCTGAACTGAGGCCGGAACCCCACATGGCGAAGAAGTCGAAGAAGCAGCAGCAGGGAGGCACGCCCGCGACGGTGGCCCTGACCGCCGCGGGCGTGGACTACACGGTCCACTCCTATGATCACGACCCCGCTCACCCCTCCTACGGCGAGGAGGCGGCCGAGGCGATGGGCGTCTCCCCCGAGCGGGTCTTCAAGACCCTGGTGGCGGACGTCGACGGCGCGCTGACGGTGGCCGTGGTCCCCGTGGCCGGCTCCCTGGACCTCAAGGCCCTGGCGACCGCCGTGGGCGGCAAGCGGGCGTCCATGGCGGACCCGGCCCTCGCCGAGCGCACCACGGGCTACGTCCGCGGCGGCATCTCCCCGCTGGGCCAGCGCAAGAAGCTCCCCACCGTCCTGGACGACTCCGCCTCGGCGCACGCCACGATCTGCGTCTCGGCGGGCCGCCGCGGCCTGGAGGTCGAGCTGTCCCCGGCCGACCTGGCCGGCCTCACCGGGGCGACCCTGGCTCCCATCGGACGTGCGTGACCCCTCGACGGACATCCGTTCCTCGGTTAAGTACGAGGGACATGTCGAAGAGAACCCGGAAACGCAAGTGGCGAGTCAAGAAGGGCCGCTCGAACCACGGGAGGCGACCGGCGTAGGCGCCCGGGCCGCAACCGGGGGCCGGGGGCGCAGACCCCTGGCGGCGCCGGCCGGCCTGGGTGTGCTGTCCCAGCACGCGTGTCACCAACGTCCCGGGACAAGCACACCTAGGCCGGCGGAGCCGCGTAGGGACCCTGCTGGTACGGGCCCTGCTCGTAGGGATCGGGATCCCGGGGACCGAACAGTGCCGTGAGCCCGAGGTGCACCACGAGCGCGGCCACCGGCCACGCCAGCAACGCCCCGTGCGTCCCCAGCTTCAGCGGCGCCGAGAAGGCCACGCCCTTGCCCACCGCCTTGGCGTGGGCGACGACGTCCTGGGCGGGGCCGAGCCACACCCCGATCCGCCAGGCGAGCCACGACCCGAGCAGCCCGCCCACGGTCAGCGCCACCACCAGCGGCACGCCCCCCCGCCGCCGCAGCAGGAAGACGACGACCGCGCTGACGGCCCCGAAGGCCAGCGCGAGCAGCGTGAACGTTCCGTCCACCCCGGCCGCCTGCTCCCCCTCGGGGTCCTTGCGGTAGACGGCCCAGGCCCCGTCCACGTGCTCCCCGACCAGCGGCACATGCGGAGCCAGCCACAGCCACAGCAGCCCGAGCAGCGCCCCGCCGAGCGCCACCGCCACCGTGATCACGGCGGCCTCGCGCACTTCGGTCTTCATCCCGGGACCGTCCTGTTCGTACGCGCCCTCCACCGTCCCGGCGGGCGGCGGTGCCGGCCAGGCCTGGTGCGGGGACTGGTCGTGCGGCGGCGGAGGCGGAGTCAGCGGTGCGGTCACCCTGACATCGTGCCAGGTCGGTCCGTGCGGCGCGTCATCGGACGGCAGCCCGCCGGTACGCCCAGGTCGCCACTGCCAGCGAGACGACCCCGACGCCCGCGCACACGCCCAGGTCAGCGCCGACGAACGCCCAGTCCGGATGGGCCCCGAAGGTCCGCGCGTAGGCCTCCACGCCGTACGTCGAGGGCAGCAGGTCCCGGGCCAGCCGTACGGGCTCCGGCATCCGGTCGGGCGGCAGCACACCGAGCAGCAGCGCCGCCGACATGCCCAACTGGCCGAGGAGCGTGGCAAGTTCGGGGCGTGGCGCGAGCAGTCCGAAGGCGGCGCCGAGCCCGGAGAGCGCGGCGCCCGCGAGCGGGATCACGGCGACCAGGATCCAGAGGTTGCCCAGTGGCAGCCCGAAGAGCGCACAGCCGAACACGGCCGTCACGAGCGTCCCCGGCACGGTGAAGGAGGCGTACGCCCCCGCCGCCCCCAGCACCACCGCCGCCGGCGGCACCGGCAGCGTCGCGTAGTGGTCGAGTCCGCCGCCGGCCCGCAGCTGCCCGAAGTACTGGGCGAGCAGGTTCAGGGCGACGTAGGCGACGACCACGACCGAGGACCCCGCCACCACGGACTGGGCCTCGCCCCGGGTGTCCACCACCCCGCGCATCATGATCATGATGCCGACCGACTGGAAGGTCGCCACGAACAGCAGCGGGATCCGCGCCACTCGAGCGCGGGACAGCTGAGCCCGGTAGACGGCCGCGAGTGACGGCCACAGCCGGGCGGCCGGCGCGAGCTCGGACGCACCTTCGGCCGGCTTCTCCGGTGAAAGGACGCTCCCGGGGGGAGACTGCGCGGATACGACACTCACGTCGAGCTGCTCCTCTTCCCTACGGCGACCGAGCCGCTCTTCAGGGGACCCTACGGATGCCACGCCACGCCCGCTCACGCCTTCACCAGACCCTGCCGTGCGGCGCCGCCCAGCGCCAGGTACACGTCCTCCAGGCTGGGCGTGGCGAGCGTGAAGTCGTCGAGGGCGGCGAAGGCGGCCCCGCCGGTGACCGTGGCGACGGCCGCGCGGGCCTCCTCGGGCGCGAGACGCAGCGTCCAGCGACGCCCCGCCTGCACGGCCCGTTCTCGCAGCACCGCGACCTCCGGAACCTCCAGCGGCGCACGTTCCCGCCACACCAGCTCCACCCGCACCTCGCCGGCCACCCGCTCCTTGAGCCCGGCGGGGGTGTCGCAGGCGATGACCCGGCCCCGGTCGAGGACGGCGACCCGGTCGAGCACGGTCTCGGCCTCGATGACGTTGTGGGTGACCAGCAGCACGGTCGTACCGCGCTCGGCGCGCCGCCGGTCGACGGCCGCCCACACCGCGCGCCGGGCCACCGGGTCCATCCCGGTGGTCGGCTCGTCGAGCACGAGCAGGGGGCGCTCGCCGACCAGGGCGGCGGCGA
>NZ_JBHYKH010000657.1:0-4342 GCF_042741275.1 Streptomyces sp. NPDC058964 | reverse complement strand
CCGGGCGCGCCCGCCCCCCCCCCCCGCCGCGGGCGGCCCCCGCCCGGCCCGCCCCCCGCCGTCGCCCCGCCCGCCGCGCGCGCGCCCGTCAGCGTGGCGACCAGCAGGGCCGCCGTAGTCGTGGCGCGCCGCGTGCGCGCTCTGTGCCCCATGCCCACCGTTGCCGCCAAGTCCGAGTCATCGATCGTGCGCTTGTACGTTCATTAAGGGCCATACCCGATTGATGCTGATCGTGCGCGCTCAATGGGCCGATCGGTGCAGGTTGCGGGAGGGCGGACCGCGCGGGGGAGCGAGCCGTCTCCCGGCGCGGTTCGGGGACAGGCGCGCGGGTACCCGGGGACGGTCCCAGGCCGGCCGCCCGGGTGCGACCGGTGCGCACGCCATGGAGGGAGCAGGGCGCCATGAAGGCAGTGACCTGGCAGGGCAGGCGGGATGTGCGGGTGGAGGAAGTGCCCGACCCCCGGATCGAGGAACCCACGGACGCCGTCATCCGCATCACGTCCACCGGGCTGTGCGGCTCCGATCTGCACCTGTACGAGGTGCTGACACCGTTCATGACGCCGGGCGACATACTCGGCCACGAGCCGATGGGTGTCGTCCAGGAGGTCGGCCCGCAGGTGCCGGGTCTGCAGCCGGGCGACCGGGTCGTGGTGCCGTTCCAGATCTCCTGCGGGCACTGCTTCATGTGCTCGGCGGGACTGCAGACGCAGTGCGAGACGACCCAGGTCACCAGCGAGGGCATGGGCGCCGCTCTGTTCGGCTACACCCGTCTGTACGGCGCGGTGCCGGGCGCCCAGGCCGAGTACCTGCGCGTCCCGCAGGCGCAGTACGGCCCGATCAAGGTGCCGCAGGGCCCGCCCGACGACCGCTTCGTCTACCTCTCCGACGTGCTGCCCACCGCCTGGCAGGCGGTCGTGTACGCCGACGTCCCGTCCGGCGGCACCGTCGCCGTCCTCGGCCTCGGCCCGATCGGCGACATGGCCTGCCGGATCGCCCAGGTCCGGGGCGCCGAGCGGGTGTTCGGCGTCGACCTGGTGCCGGAGCGGCTGGAGCGGGCACGCCGGCGCGGAGTGGAGACGTACGATCTCAGGGGCTTCGACGACGAGAAGGAACTCGTCGACGCGATCCGCGACGCCACCGGCGGCCGCGGCCCCGATGCAGTGATCGACGCGGTCGGCACCGAGGCCCACGGCAGCGCCGCCGCCCGCCTCGCCCAGCAGGCCTCCTCGATGCTGCCCCGGAAGATCGGCGCGCCCCTCGCGGAACGCTTCAGCATCGACCGGCTGGCCGCCCTGTACACCGCCATCGACCTGGTCCGCCGCGGTGGAACGCTCTCGCTCAGCGGCGTCTACGGCGGCACCGCGGACCCGCTGCCGCTGCTCACCATGTTCGACAAGCAGATCCAGATCCGCATGGGCCAGGCCAACGTGCGCCGCTGGACCGACGACATCCTCCCGTACCTGACGGACGAGGACCCGCTCGGCGTCGACGACTTCGCCACCCACCGGCTGCCGCTGTCCGAGGCGCCGCACGCATACGAGATGTTCCAGCACAAGCAGGACGGTGCGGTGAAGATCCTGATGCGGCCCTGAGACAGCCCCCGTGCCGCGGGCGTGAGGCCGGTCAGCCGGGCGTGCCCAGGATCTCCTGGAGGTCGTAGCGGACCGGCTCCTCCAGCTGGGCGTAGGTGCAGCTCTCGGCCGTGCGGTCCGGGCGCCACCGGCGAAAGCGCGCCGTGTGCCGGAAGCGGACCCCGTTCTCCATGTGGTCGTACGCCACCTCGGCCACCCGCTCCGGCCGCAGCGGCACCCAGGACAGGTCCTTCTTGCCCGACCAGCGGCTGGGCGCCCCCGGCAGCCGGGCCGTCTCGTGGGCGGCCTCGTCCGACCAGGCCGCCCAGGGGTGCCCGGACGCGTCCTGCATGCGCAGCGGCTCCAGCTCCTCGACCAGTTCGGCGCGCCGTTTCATCGCGAAGGCGGCCGACACACCCACGTGCTGCAGGGCGCCCCGGTCGTCGTACAGGCCGAGCAGCAGCGAGCCGACGACCGGACCGCTCTTGTGGAAGCGGTAGCCCGCCACGACCACGTCCGCCGTGCGCTCGTGCTTGATCTTGAACATGGCCCGCTGGTCCTGCAGATAGCGCAGGGCGGGCGGCTTGGCGATGATTCCGTCCAGGCCGGCCCCCTCGTACTGCTCGAACCACCGCCTGGCCAGCTCGACGTCGGTCGTCGCCGGGGCCAGGTGCACGGGTGCGGTGACCCCCGACAACGCCCTGGCCAGAAGCGCACGGCGGTCCGTCAGCGGCACGTCGAGCAGCGACTCGTCGGCCAGCGCCAGCAGATCGAACGCGACGAAGGAGGCGGGCGTCTTCTCCGCCAGCATGCGAACCCGGGAGTCCGCCGGGTGGATGCGCTCGGTCAGCGCGTCGAAGTCGAGCCGCCCCTCACGGGCGATCACGATCTCCCCGTCCAGCACACAGCGCTGCGGCAACCGCTCCTTCAGGGCGGTCACCAGCTCGGGAAAGTACCTGGTCAGCGGCTTCCCGGTACGGCTGCCGAGCTCGACCTCGGCCCCGTCGCGGAACACGATCGCCCGGAACCCGTCCCACTTCGCCTCGTAGTGCATGTCCGGCGGGATCTTCGCCACCGACTTGGCGAGCATCGGCTTCACGGGCGGCATGACGGGCAGATCCATGGTCCGATTCTGCGCGTACGGGGCGTACGCCGCCCGGTGTGCGAGGCCCGCGCGGTCCGCCTACGGTGGCCGCATGGGTGACGCGGTGGAACTGGAGGCGGGCGGCCGGACCGTGCGGCTGTCCAGCCCGGACAAGGTCTTCTTCCCGGAGCGCGGCTTCACCAAGCGGGACCTCGCCGAGTACTACATCGCGGTCGGCCCCGGAATCCTGCGCGCCCTGCGCGACCGGCCCACCACCCTGGAGCGCTACCCGGACGGCGTGACCGGGGAGTCCTTCTTCCAGAAGCGGGCGCCCAAGAACATGCCCGGCTGGATCCCCACCGCCCACATCACCTTCCCCAGCGGCCGCAGCGCGGACGAGATGTGCCCCACCGAGGAGGCCGCGGTGCTGTGGGCCGCCCAGTTCGGCACCCTCACCTTCCACCCCTGGCCGGTGCGCCGCACCGACGTCGACCGTCCCGACGAACTCCGCATCGACCTGGACCCGCAGCCGGGCACCGATTACCACGACGCGGTGCGCGCCGCTCACGAACTGCGTTCCGTCCTCGACGAGTTCGGGGGACTGCGCGGCTGGCCCAAGACCTCCGGCGGCCGCGGACTGCATGTCTTCGTGCCCATCGAGCCCCGCTGGACCTTCAGCGAGGTACGCCGAGCCGCCATCGCCGTGGGGCGCGAGATGGAACGGCGGATGCCGGAGCAGGTGACCATCAAGTGGTGGAAGGAGGAACGCGGCGAGCGCATTTTCATCGACTACAACCAGACCGCACGCGATCGCACCATCGCGTCGGCCTATTCCGTACGGCCCAGCCCGCACGCCCCGGTCTCGGCCCCCCTGCGCTGGGAGGAGGTGGGTGACGCCCGCCCTCGCGACTTCGACCTCGCGACCATGCCCGCCCGCTTCGCCGAACTGGGCGACGTTCACGCCGACATGGACGACCACGCCTTTTCCCTGGAGGCCCTGCTCGAACTCGCGCGCCGGGACGAGCACGACCATGGACTGGGCGACCTGCCGTACCCGCCCGAGTACCCGAAGATGCCCGGAGAGCCCAAACGGGTGCAGCCGAGCCGGGCGCGTCAGGAGGAGAAGCAGCCGTCGTCACCGCCGGAGCCGGACGCGCCCTAGTTCCGGGCTCCTCCTTCGAGGCGCGCGGTCCGCCACCGGTCACGGCCTGGCGCGCCCCTGACCACGGCCCCGAACCGGTGGATCATGGAGCCATGACCCGTCTGCTGACCCGAGGCGATCTGGAAGCCGTGCTCGAACCCGCGTCCTGCGTCGCGGCGCTCCGCGACGGCTTTCGCGCGGCCGCCGCCGCACCGGTCGCGGGGCGGCGGGTGCGGACCGACCTGCCCTTCCCCGGCACGGCCACCGCCCTCATCCCCGGTGTCCTGCCGGGCATCGAGGCGTACACGGTGAAGGTCAACGCCAAGTTCCCGGGCGCGCGGCCCGCCCTGCGCGGCGTGATCTGTCTGCACAGCGGCGTGGACGGCGAGTTGCTCGCGCTGCTGGACTCGGCCACCGTCACGGGCGGGCGCCCCCGGCGCGCCCCCCGGGCGGGGGCCCCCCAGCAGGGCGGGGGCCGGCGGGGGTGTGGGCGCGCGGGGGTGGGCGGCGGGGGCGCCCGCGCGGTGTTTGTGTGGGGCGCGGCGG
>NZ_JBHYKH010000656.1:0-4350 GCF_042741275.1 Streptomyces sp. NPDC058964 | reverse complement strand
CTGCACAACCTCGCCCTCGCCGGATAGCCGAACAGGCGGCACTGCAGCCGCCCATGCCACTCCCGACTCCAAGATCGTTACGGGACAAGCCTTAGTGAGCACTTTTAGGTGAGCGCAGGGGGCGACGGGTTCACCGGCGTTCACGGCAGGGGCTCTGGTAGGGCAGGGCCCCCACATGACGTCGCCATTGATCGCGGGTGAGGGCATGCCCGGTGACCGCACAGATGCGGTGGATCAGCGGGCCAACCGGCAGCGGCGCGGAAGCCGGGGCGGTCGCCCCGCTGGTTTCGACCGGGCGCTCTATAGCCGCAGGAATGAAGTTGAGCGGACGATCAACGCGCTCAAGGGCTTCCGGGCCGTGGCGACCCGGTACGACAAGAGAGCCTTCGTCTCTCACGGGACGGTCGCTGTCGCCGCGATCCGGCTGTGGATCCGTTAGTGATCCGCCGGACAGTCCTTAGCCGCCACCACCATCGCCTGGCGGCGGGCTGGAACGGTACGCGCGCGCAGGACACCGTGCCCCTGCCGTAGGGCGGAACTCGTGCCTGCGGACGCCGGGGGGGGGGGGGGCGGGCCGGGGGGGGCGCCGCCCCCCCGGCCCCCCCCCCGCCCTCGTGTTCAGCCCTTCCCGCTCACCCGCCCCTGGAGCAGTCGCGACAGGGCCGCGTGGACGTCGTCCAGGGACCGCTCCGGCTGGAACGACTGCCAGTCCAGCGCGGCCACCAGCACCATGCCGACCAGCGCGGACGCCGTCAGCTGCACATCGATCTCGTCGCTGAACTCGCCGTTCGCCACACCCTCGCGCAGCACCCCCTCGACGACCGCGACGGCCTCCCGCCGTACCACCATCAGCGTGGACTGCCAGGCCCGGTTGGTGCGCCACAGCTCGGCCACGTACAGCTGGGTGAAGGCCGGGTAGCGGTCGATGAACACGAGCCCGGCGCGGACCATGGCGTCCAGCGCGTCGACCTTGCTGCCGCCCTCGCGCTCGGTCTGCTCGGCCGCCTGCCGCAGGGACGCGGCGAGGAGTCCCACGCCGTGCCGCAGCAGCTCCTCGAAGAGGACCGACTTGCTCGCGAAGTTGTAGTACACCGTGCCCTTCGCGACCCCGGCGCGTTCGGCGATCTCGTCCACGGTGGTGGCCGAGAACCCCTGCTCGGCGATGAGCGTGACGGCCGCCTCGTAGAGCTTCTGCCGGGTGGCCTCGCGGCGCGTGCTGCCGCCCGACGCGGTGCTGCTGCTTTCCATGCGCCCGATTCTCACAGGAACCGGGCCCCGGGCGGGCGCGGAGGAGGAGGTCAGGGGCGACGTCATGGACGAGGTCACAGGCTCAGCTCCGGGTGCAGCCGGTCGAGCGTCCACACCTGGCGGCGGCGGGCCGAGAGCGCGGTGAGGGCGAGGGCGCCCGCCGTGAACGCGACCAGTACGACGCACGCCTGCCACACCGGACCGAGGCCGCCGCCCGTGATCAGCCTTCTGAGGGCCCCGACGACGTAGCTCATCGGCAGGTAGGGGTGGATGGCGTTGAAGAAGCCCGGACTGGTCTGCACCGGGTAGGTGCCGCCCGCCGACGTCAGCTGGAGCATCAGCAGGGCGAGCACCAGGATCCGGCCCGCCGCGCCGAAGCGCGCGTTCAGCCACTGCACGAGCGCCGCGAAGCACGCCGTCACCAGGAACAGGAAGCCCACCGTCCCGGCCGCCCGAGCCATCTGCAGACCGATCGCCCAGTGCAGCACGGCCATCAGGGCCGTCGTCTGCAGCACGCCGACCGCGACCACCGGCAGCCAGCCCGCGAGCGCGATCCGCCAGGCCGCCGAACCGGCCGCCAGGGCCCGCCGGTTGAGCGGCGGGATCAGCATGTACGCCACCATCGCGCCCACCCACAGGGACAGCGGGATGAAGTACGGGGCGAACCCGGTGCCGTAGTTGGCCGCCTTGTGCAGGTCCTTCGAGGCGAGCTGGACCGGGTCGGCCATGACTCCGGTGCGCCGGTCGCGGTCCTTCTTGTCGTAGTCGGGGATCTGCCCGGCTCCGTCGTGCAGTCCGCCGGCGAGCTTCCCCGAGCCGTCGACGAGCCTGTACATGCCGCCGTTGAGATCCTCGGCGCCGGTCTTCAGCTTGCCGACGCCCTCGTCCAGGTCGGACGCGCCGGTCCTGGCCGTGCCGAGCCCGGTGTGCAGCCTCTCGGCGCCCGCCGCGACCTTCGCCGCGCCGCCGTTCAGCTTGTTGATCTTCTTGACGGCGTCGTCGACGTCCTCGGAGAGGTGCGGCGCGCGGTCCGCGAGGGCCTGGGCCTGCTTCTGGAGCGTGCCGAGATTGGTGCGGAGCGTCTTCAGGTCGCCGTTCTGGTCGGCGATCAGCGTGTTGACGTCGTCGGCCACCGTGGCCACGTCGTCGGCGGCCTGCTTCGCCTTCTTCAGGGCGGGGCAGATGTCGTCGGTCAGTACGGGCGTCTCGCAGTGCGTCCGGTAGAGCTCGTCCAGGGTGGTGGAGGCCGCGTGGGCGGTCTTGGCCGCGCCGGGGGCGGCCTTCACCAGGGCGTCGAGGTTGTGGCTCACCGCCCTGGCCGAGTCGGCGACCAGCTGGGCCGTGTCCCCGATCGTCTTCTCGTTCTCCTTCAGGAACGGACCGGCCTTCGCGTAGGCCCCGTTGACGTTGTCGGCGAGCGTACGCGTGCCCTCCGAGACCTGCTTGGAGCCGTCCTCCAGGTCGCCGGCGCCGGTGTTGAGCTTCTGCAGGCCCTTGGACAGCTTGCCGCTGCCGCTCTTGGCGTCCTGCAGGCCGTCGGCGAGGTCCTTGGAGCCCTTCTCCGCCTTCCCGATGCCGCCCTTGAGCCTGTCGGCGCCCTTGGCGGCCTTCACGGTCTGCCCGTGGATGTCGGAGAACGAGATGAAGATCCGGTCCAGGAAGGAGCGGGACGTCTTCGTCGACGCGGCCGTGCGCACCTGGCTGAAGACCGTCCGGGAGATCTGCCCGACGATGTAGTTGTTCGCGTCGTTCGTGCGCACCTGGAGGGCGCCGGTCTCGGGGGAGTCGCCCGAGCTGGAGGCGACGCGCCGGCTGAAGTCGGCCGGCATGGTCAGCGACAGGTAGTACGTGCCGTCCTCGACGCCCCGGCGCGCCTGGGCGGCGCTCACCTCGTGCCACTCGAAGGTGTCGCTGTCGCGCAGCCCGTCGACGATGTCGTCGCCCGCCGTGATCCTCCTGCCGCCCGCGGTCGTCCCCCTGTCGTCGTTCACGAGCGCCACGGGGATGCGGTCCAGGCGGCCGTACGGGTCCCAGAAGGACCACAGGTACAGGGCGCCGTACAGCAGCGGCAGTACCAGGAGCGCGACCAGGGCCGCGCGCGGCAGCCTGCCCCGCCCGAAGCGCCGCAGCTCAAGCGCGGCCAGTCTCGGCGAGCGCATCGGCTTCCTCCTTCGCGTCGTCGTCGGTACCGGACTCGGTGACGGTGCCGGCCTTGGAGTCGGTGTCGGTGCCGGCCCGGGAGCCGGTGGGAGCGCCGCTGCCGGTCTTCCCCGTGGAGACGAGGACGGCGCCGTCCGGTGCCTTGCTGCACACCGCGACGACCGTCGTCCCGGAGGCGGCGAGGGACTTCAGCAGGGTCCAGACCTCGGCCCGTTCGGTGTCGGAGAGCTTCAGGTCGACGTCGTCCACGCCGAGCAGCCGGGGCCGGCCGATGAGGGCCAGGGTCACGGACAGGCGCAGGGCCTCCAGGCGTTCCAGGTCGCGCACGGCGGTGCGGGAACCCTTGGGCAGGGCCTCCCGGTCGAGCCCGGCGGCGCCCAGCGCCGCGTCGATCCGCAGCCGCGCGTCGAGCGACCGTTCCCTGTGCGGCCACATCAGTCCGCGCAGTGAGTCGCCGAACCGCCGCTGCAGCAGCGCCCGTTCGCGCAGGTGCTCGCCGACGGTCAGGGCCGGGTCGAGGTCGGTGACCCCGGCGACGTTGGCCACCGCGCTGACCCGGCGTACCGCCGCGAGCTGCTTCGGCAGCCGTGCCTCGCCCACCGTCGCCGATCCCTCGGTGGCCTTCATCCGGCCGGTGAGCGCGAGCAGGAGACAGGTGCGGCCGGAACCGGACGGCCCCTCGACGGCGATCAGCGAACCGGGCTCCGCGTCGACGGAGATCTCCCGGAACGCCCAGCCGCGGGGGCCCTCGAGCCCGAAACCCCGGGCGTCGACGGCGAGTCCTGGCGGACTGCTCACAGCTACCCCATCCCCTGGGGGGGCCGGGGGTTTTGAGACACCAACCCCGCCCGGCCCACAAAGATAAAAGCGTTACGGTCACAAAAAAAACACCACAAATAGAAGATAAAACAAAAACAAAGAAAAACGGGATTATTATTACAA
>NZ_JBHYKH010000655.1:0-4353 GCF_042741275.1 Streptomyces sp. NPDC058964 | reverse complement strand
CGCCTGCCCCGGCCGGGACTCGCTCGTCCGCGTTCACCACCCGCGCGCGTGCCACTCCGGCAGAGGCGGTCGCTCGGCGCCCAGCGTGGTGTCGTTGCCGTGGCCCGGGTAGACCCAGGTCTCGTCCGGCAGCACGTCGAAGATCTTCGTCTCGACGTCGTGGATCAGACTGGCGAACGCCTGCGGATCCTTGCGCGTGTTGCCCACACCGCCAGGGAACGTCAGGGGTGGTGATCACACACCCCGGGGAGACCGCGCACCTGCGCTTCCCTCGCGCGTGGTCAAACGCAAGATGTCCAACTGGAAGCCCAGACGCGCCGAGCACCACAATCCGCCCCGGCCGGCTCTCCCCGTGTGAACCTGGTCGACCCGACCACGGTCAGGCCGACCTGCCGTATGTCGGATCCGCCGTATGTCGGACCCCACCGTAAAACAACCTAAATCACCGGTATTGCGTCCGGGGCGGCGTCAGGACAGCGCGTTATTCGAGCCCCGCATGCTCCCGCTTCCCGCTGCTCTCACCCCTCCGAGGCCTGGGTCGGCGGCGTGCCGCGAGGGCTCGCAACAGCGCTGACCGGCCGCGGTCGGGGACTGTCCACACTTCCTCCCCGCGTACCCCCCACCGCTCCAGCAGGGCGTTGGCGGCGAGGAAGCCCGAGGTGGCCGCGCGTTCCATCAGGGCCACGGGCAGGTCGGTGCGGACCAGGTCACCGGCGACGACGACGGCCGGGTCAGGGGTGCGCACTGTAGGACGGTGGACGTACCCGCCGACGGGGAAGAGGGGGCAGTCCGCCCGCCACTCGTGCCGCGCGGCGAGGACACGGGCGCGGCGCGTCTCCGGATACACCCGGTGGAGTTGCTCGACGAGATCCCGTTCGGCGGTGTCGCGGTCGGTGGCAGGCGGCGCGGCGTAGGCGTGGAGTTCGACGACCGAGCCCCCGGTGCGTGCGGCCCAGCGTCGCGCCTCCCCCTCCCACCGGGCGAGAGCACTGACGTTGTCCAGCGCTCCGTAGCCGCTGGTGCCGAGGAAGCCGGGGCGGGTGGGGTCCAGGGGGCGGTCCAGCCACAGCCGGGACACGAGGAAAGGCGCGGCCGTGCGCAGCCGCGCGATCCGGTCGCGCCACGCGCTGTCGCCGAGGCGCGAGGAGCGGCCCACCACCGCTTTCAGACCATCGGTGTCCATGGCCAGCACCACGGCGTCGAAGAGCCGGGTGCCGGACGCGTCGACCACGAGGTGCCCACCGTCCGGGACGGGATGGACGGTCTCGACGGGTGTGGCGGTGCGCAGGGTGGCTCCGTACTGCGCCAGATGCCCCGCCAACGGCTCCCAGAGAGCCGTGGGGAAGGGCTCTCGGGGCACGTCGAACAGCAGACCCTCGCTCGAGCCGAGGAAGTAGATGTGGAACATCAGCGCCATCTCGGCCGCCGAGAGCTCCCGGGGATCGGCGAAGAAGCTCCGGGAGAACACCTCGAAGGCCAGATGCCGCGCGGCCTCAGGGAAGCGCACGGCGTCCAGGAAGGCGTCGGCGCTGACGTGGTCGAGGTCCTCGTGCACTCGGAGGGTACGGACGTCCAGCAGGGGCAGCGCGGCGGCAGGGCGCAGGGACAGCAGGTCCCCGAGCCGAAACGTGGGGCTGAGCGCCGCGAAGCCGAGCGCGCTCCACGGCGGGGTGCGCGGCACGTGGCGGAAGCTGTCGCGCAGACCGCCGCTGTGCCGAAGGGGATAGTCGGGCAGGCCGGTCAGCATGCCCAGCCCAGGATCCACCCGGCGCAGCAGAGCCCGCAGGTTGTAGTACTGCCGGAAGAAGGCGTGGAAGCCCCGGCTCATCGTGGCGCGGCTGCCGTCGGGGAGGGTGACCGGCCACCCCGCCACCCGGCCGCCGAGGAAGGGCTCCCGCTCGTACAGCACCACGCGCACCCCCCGCTCCGCCAGCACCGTGGCCGCGGCCAGACCGGCGATGCCGCCGCCGATCACCGCGGTGACCGGCGGATCGGCCGGTACTTGGTCCGTTCCCGGCCGGACGGCCACCCTCTGCGCTCGCCGGTCCCGGCCGGGCGGCCGGCCGCTGGTTCGGCCGTTCACCGGGCACCGCCGGGACGCTCCGGTGGCCGCCGGGCGAGGAAGGTGTGCGTGATGCCCGTCTGCCAGCCCGGCAGCGGCAGCACACGGACCCGGTCGAATCCGGCCCGGCGCATCCGGCCGGCGAACGCCGGCGCGGTGTCGAACTCGGCGACGCTGCGCCGCAGATGGCGGTAGAGCCCGCCGTTGCCGGTGGCCGCGCCGAGCGGCAGGATGACGCCCCCGCAGACCGCGGACCACACCGCGCGGTCCACGCGCCGCCCGCTGAGCGCGTACTCGTGCACCGCGAGCCGGCCACCCGGCGCGAGCAGTTCCAGCACCGTACCCAGCACGGCGTCGCAGTCGGCCAGGTTGCGGAACAGATAGGCGGCGAAGACCGCGTCGAACGGGCCGTGCACACCGGCCGCGGTGAGGTCCTCCGCCGGGGCGTGGACGAAGCTCACCCGGGTCGGCCACTCCTTGGCGGCGGCCCGGCGCAGCATGCCCGCCGACGCGTCCACCCCGACGATCCGCGCACGCGGCAGGGCGGCGGCCAGGGCCGCGGTCGAGGCCCCCGTGCCACAGCCGAGATCGAGTACCCGGTGCCCGGCCATGCCGGCCGCCTGGGCGAGGCGCCGGGCGGAGCGGCGCAACTGCGCGTGATAGCCCGGGTTCAGCGTCACCAGACGGTCGTAGCTGCCGGCGCTGCGGTCGAACGCTTCGGCCAGCGCCGCATCGTGCAGCAAGGTCATCAGCAACTCCTGTGCGGAGGCCGCCTGCCTGGGCAGGCCGGTCAGGGGGCGGGGAAGGGGCGGCGGGGCAGCCACCGCAGTTCCGCAGCCGTGCGCAGCATCGGTGCCACCGGGGCGTGCGCGCCGACCGCGAGGTCCTCGTACAGCCGGGTCCGCCCGTCCAGGAACCGCAGCAGCCGCGTTACGGGCACGCGGTCGAACAGCCGGCAGAAGAAGTCCGGGCCGTCGACGCGGCCGGTGTCCAGAGCACGCAGGAGGACGGCGTCCATCATCCGCGCACGCCTCGGGTGCGGCGGCGGTGGAGCGGGACGGCGGCCCGCGCGGACGGCCCGGGCGACGGCCTCTGTCTGCCGCTGGATGGCGGCGAAGGTGTAGCCGGTGGAGGGACGTGTGCAGCCGCCGGCGACTCCGATGCGGAACACCGTGGGTGCGGCGCGGGCGGGGAGGACGGCGTCCGTCATGGGGATCACCCCTTGCTCCGTGGCCAGGACCTGCACCGGGCCGATGCCGAGCACCTGGTGCGTGTAGTGCTCCAGCGCGGTGTCATAGGCGTCGGCGGTCAGCGGCGCCGGGCCGAACTCGGTGTACTCGACCAGGGCGGTGTGGCGGCTGGTGGGCAGGACGTACCCGAAGGACAGTCCGCGCGCCGGCTGCGGTGTGCGGAAGTCCATCAGCTCCGCCACGGCCGGGTCGAACACCGGCCGCCTGGTGCGGACGAACCAGCCGCGGAAGTGCTGAAGCAGGTGGGTACGGGCGGCGGGCAGGCGGTGCAGGGGCCGGGAGTCGAACACCCAGCGGGCCGCCAGATCGACCCGGGCACCTGAGGCGTCCGTGGCCCGCACGTGCGCCGGGCCGCCGCGACGGAACGCCACGTCGTGAACAGTGGCCTCGATCCGTCTGATCCACGGCCGCTGCGCCAGGTCGTTCGCCACCAGCGCCTCGAAGTCGTCGGAGCGGATCATCTTGTAGCGCAGGGGTGCGATGGGGCGCAGCACGGCCGTCCCGCGCCGGCTGTGGATGCGCAGCCATTCCCAGGAGGCCGTCACCGCGGAGTGGTAACGGCCCCGGCCGGCTTCCCAGAAGCACCAGGTCCGCGGCGGTGCCCGCAAAGGACCGGCCGGCGCGTCGACCAGGACGGCGGACACCGCCTGCCGCCGGACCGTGTTCCTCGGCAAGCGGTGCGCCAGGGACAGTCCCGCGGCCCCGCCGCCGACGATGACGATGTCCGACTCGACCACTCCTCCTCCGTTCCTGCGCCCGCTCTCCACCGGCCCGCGCCGGTGCCGTCCGCCGCGGCGTCGGCCGGGCCCCCCCGACGCCCGCCCCCCCGGCGGCCCCCCGGGGCAGCCGGCTGCGCCGGAGTATTCCGGCCCGGCCCCGCCCCGGGATGCGTGCCACGCTGGTCCGCTTTCCGACGGCTGCCCGCCGAACGGGTGGTGGCGGGGGCCATTCGGTGCCCCGCCCGCGGCAGACCGGCCCCGGCGGGGAAGGCATCGGGGCGTCCGGGTTCCAGGCACCGCGCGGCCGGGACGCGGGTATACC
>NZ_JBHYKH010000654.1:0-4382 GCF_042741275.1 Streptomyces sp. NPDC058964 | reverse complement strand
GGCTCCGAGACGGTCCACCGCGCCGGGCGCCGGGGGGTGCGCGCGCCCCCGGGCCCCCCCATCCCGGACCGGGCGCAGCCCGTGGACGACCGCCGGGCCGCCTGAAAATCGGCTGCGCCAACACGGCCGTACCCACACACTGTTCGAGTCACAACACCGGCCGAAGCACCGGCAATCCACTCGAACACCCCCAAGGAGCTCCTGCTTTGCAGGCTGCCGTCACCGTCACTCCCGCCCGCATCCCCGAGCTGCTGCTCGGCCTGGCCACCGTCCGGCCCGTCTTCGTCTGGGGCGCCCCCGGCATCGGAAAGTCCTCCCTGGTGAGGGAGTTCGCCAAGTCGCTGGGCCTGGAGTGCGTGAGCCTGCTCGGCACCCAGCTCGCCCCCGAGGACCTCATCGGCGTCCCGCAGATCCGCGACGGGCGGTCGGTGTTCTGCCCGCCGGAGACCATCGCGCGCGACGAGCCGTACTGCCTGTTCCTGGACGAACTGAACGCGGCGACCCCGGACGTGCAGAAGGCGTTCTACTCGCTGATCCTCGACCGCCGTATCGGCAACTACGAACTCCCGCGGGGTTCGATCGTCATCGGTGCCGGCAACCGCGCCACCGACAACGCCCTCGCCCGGCCCATCGCCTCCGCCCTCGTCAACCGCCTCACCCATGTCCACCTGGAGGCCTCCGCGCACGACTGGCTGGCCTGGGCCGCGGACAACGGCATCCACCCGTGGATCCTGGACCATCTCACCGACCGGCCCGACCACTTGTGGTCCAAGCCGCCCAAGACCGAGGAGCCGTTCTCCACCCCGCGCTCCTGGCACATGCTCTCCGACGCCCTGCACTCCTTCGGCCGCGATCTCGACGAGGACACCCTGAAGGTCCTCGCCCACGGCACGGTCACGCCCGCCCACGCCACCGCCTTCTGCGGCTACGTCAAGATCGTCCGCAGTCGCTTCGGCATCGAGGCCATCCTCAAGGGCGACGCCGGCTGGCCGCACCGGCTGGAGGACCGCGACCTGCTCTACTACCTCGCCGAGTCCTTCCGTGGCCGCCTGATCAAGGAACTCCCCGCCGGCAAGGAGCACATGTCGGCCACCGGACGGCAGACCGCCCACCGCGCCAAGTCCCTGCTCATCCAGCTGGCCGAGATATCGGTCGAGGTCGCGCAGAGCGTCATCGCCTCCGACGCCGACGGCAACCCCGTCCTGCCCGCCTGGTTCCTGATCGAGGCCGCCCGCGACATGCCCCGCCTGGTGGAGGCGCGCCGATGAGCCGTGGCCGCGGCGCCAAGGCGCGGAAGAAGGACGCCGCGGCGGAGGCGTTCGCGGCCGGACTCATGATGATGCGGGCCAACTCCGCCCTGCGCGCCCTCGACTTCACGACATGCCGTCAGGAGAAGTGCGAGGCCACGCCCCATGACGGACTGCTCCGTGTCGACTCCGACGGCGTCGTCCACGCCCACCCCACCCGCCACGCCCAACCCGGCGAATGGGCCTGGGCCCTCGCCCACGGAGCCCTCCACCTCGGCTTCGGACACCTGCCCGCCGCGACCGGCGCACGCATCCAGCCGGACCGCTTCGACCTCGCCGCCCGCTGCACCGTCGTCAACCGCTTCCTCAGCACCTTCACCGTCGGCCGGGCCCCGGACCACCTGCCCGGCACATACCCCGACGGCGACGAGGAACGGCTCGCCGCACAGTGGCGCCGTACCGGCATCCCCGCCGCCTACGAGCGCTGCGGCACGGCCGGCGGCGAGCCCGACCAGCTCCTCGTGCCCTGGCGCAAGTGGGGCGGACGGACCCCCGACTGGCAGCTCGCCTTCGCACACGAGCTCACCAGCACCATGGCCACCGCGATGGAACTGGCCGGCGGCCGCCGCGACTCGATGTCCGGCGCCGCGACCCCGGTGCACCCCTGGGAGAAGGCCCTGCGTTGGTTCGTCTCCTCCTATCCGCTGCTCGGTGGCATCGCGGCCGGCATCAGGCTGGTCGCCGACGCCGGCCTGGCCCGCGCCCACGACATCTCCGTGGCCGCCGTCAACGCCGACGCGGGCGAGATCTACGTGAACCCACTGCGCACCATGGACGACGAGGAGTGGCGGTTCGTCCTCGCCCACGAGATGCTGCACGCCGCCCTGCGCCACGGCGACCGCTGCGGCACCCGCGACCACTACCTCTTCAACGTCGCCTGCGACTACGTCATCAACGGCTGGCTGAACGAGATGGGCGTCGGCACGATGCCGGAAGGTGCGCTCTTCGACCCGGAGCTGACCGGCCTGTCCGCCGAGGAGGTGTACGACCGGATCGCCGGGGACCTGCGCCGCATGCGCCGCCTGGCCACCCTGCGCGGCAAGGGCCTCGGCGACCTGCTCGGCGCCCCCCTCGGCCCGCCCGGCGACTACGCCGACCTGGACGAGTTCTACCGCCGCGGCCTGAGCCGGGGCCTGGACCTGCACCAGCAGCAGGAGCGCGGCTTCCTGCCCGGCGGCCTCGTCGAGGAGATCCGCGCGCTCAGCCACCCGCCGCTGCCCTGGGACGCCCGACTGGCCCGCTGGTTCGACGAGTTCGTCCCCCGCCCCGAGGCGGTACGCACGTACGCCCGCCCCTCCCGCCGCCAGGCCTCCACCCCCGGCATCCCGCGCGCGGGACGCCATTTCCCTCCCGAGGAGGTCGCCCGCTGCACCTTCGGCGTGGTCCTCGACACCTCGGGCTCCATGGACCGCACCCTGCTCGGCAAGGCACTGGGCGCGATCGCCTCCTACGCCGAGGCCCGCGACGTACCGGCCGCCCGGGTGGTCTTCTGCGACGCAGCCCCGCACGACGCCGGCTATCTGCCCGTCACCGAGATCGCCGGCCGGGTACGGGTGCACGGCCGCGGCGGCACGGTCCTGCAACCGGGGATCGACCTGCTGCACCGCGCGGACGACTTCCCGCCCGGCGCGCCGGTGCTGGTCATCACCGACGGCTGGTGCGACGTGCTGCGGGTCCGGCGCGAGCACGCCTATCTGATCCCGCAGGGCGGCCGGCTGCCGTTCACCCCGCGTGGGCCCGTCTTCAAGGTGCAGTGAGTCCGGATGTGATCGGATGGGACACGCAGAACCCGGAATGGGGATCCCACGCGAAAGGAACAACCGTGGCCACCACGCGCACCGCACACACCGTCTGGGAAGGCAACCTGATCGAGGGCAACGGTGTCGTCACCTTCGACTCCTCCGGCATCGGCCAGCAGCCGGTGTCGTGGCCGTCGCGCGCCGAGAAGGCGAACGGCAAGACCAGCCCCGAGGAGCTGATCGCCGCCGCCCACTCCAGCTGCTTCTCCATGGCGCTGTCGCACGGTCTGACCGGCGCCGGCACCCCGCCCACCAAGCTCGTCACCTCGGCCGACGTCACCTTCCAGCCGGGTGAGGGCATCACCGGCATCCACCTCACCGTCGAGGGCACCGTGCCCGGCCTGGACGAGGACGGGTTCGCCGCGGCCGCCGAGGACGCCAAGAAGAACTGCCCGGTCAGCCAGGCACTGACCGGCACCACCATCACCCTGTCGGCGAAGCTCGCCTGACCTCGCCCGCACCGGATGCCGCGTCCGCACCGGGCGCGGCATCGCCGTTCCGGGGTACCCGGCATTGACAACAGCCCGCTCAAGTTTTGTGCTGGAGTCTGGGAAGCGCCGGGCGGAAGGGGACGGACATGGCACGCGCTGTCGGTATCGATCTCGGGACTACGAACTCGGTGGTGGCCGTACTGGAGGGCGGCGAGCCCACCGTCGTCGCCAACGCCGAGGGGGCGAGGACCACACCGTCGGTCGTGGCCTTCGCCAAGAACGGCGAGGTGCTGGTCGGCGAGGTCGCCAAACGGCAGGCCGTGACGAACGTGGAGCGCACGGCACGGTCGGTCAAGCGCCACATGGGCGACGCGCACTGGCGCTTCCCCGACAGCGGCTCCGTCGACGGCACCCGCTACCGCGCCCAGGAGCTGTCGGCCAGGGTGCTGCAGAAGCTGAAGCGGGACGCGGAGGCCTACCTCGGCGAGGACGTCACCGACGCGGTGATCACCGTACCGGCGTACTTCGACGACTCCCAGCGACAGGCCACCAAGGAGGCCGGGGAGATCGCCGGCCTCAAGGTGCTCCGGATCATCAACGAACCGACGGCCGCCGCCCTCGCCTACGGTCTCGACCGCGGCGAGGAGCAGACCGTCCTCGTCTTCGACCTCGGCGGCGGCACCTTCGACGTCTCCCTCCTGGAGATCGGCGACGGCGTCATCGAGGTGAAGGCCACCAACGGCGACACCCACCTGGGCGGCGACGACTGGGACCAGCGGATCGTCGAACACCTGGCCAAGCGGTTCAAGGGGCAGTACCGGTGTCTTATAAAACAAAGACGCGTC
>NZ_JBHYKH010000653.1:1176-4387 GCF_042741275.1 Streptomyces sp. NPDC058964 | reverse complement strand
GGTCCTCGGTGGTGGTGATGGCCGGACCGGCGTCCAGCCGGACCGTGTGGCCGTCGGCCCGCCCGCGATAGAGGTTCAGGCCGACCAGCCGCGCGATGTAGTCCGTCCGCGGCCGGCGGGCGATGTCGGCGGGGCCGCCCTCCTGCACGACCCGGGCGGGGGGGGCCCCCACCCCCCCCGCGGCCCCCCCCCCCGGTCCGGTCGTCGTCCACTCCTGCGCCCCCGACGTGCCCTTCGCCCTGCTGCGCCGCGCGGGCGCCGCCGCGGTCTCCTTCGACTTCTCGCTCCTCACCGAGCGTGACGACGAAGCGATCGGCGAGGCCGTGGAGGGCGGCACGCGGCTGTTCGCCGGTGTCGTGCCCGCAACGGACGGCCCGTTGTCGGACCCTGCCGGTAGCGTCATGGGTGTCAGGACGCTGTGGCGCAGGCTGGGACTGCATCCGGGACTTCTCGCGGAGGCGGTCACGGTCACCCCGTCGTGCGGACTCGCGGGCGCTTCCCCCGCGTACGCGCGCAAGGCACTCGCCCACTGCGCCAGGGCGGCGAGATCGCTCGCGGACAACCCAGAGTAACGGGAGGACAACACGGTGGCCGGCGACAAGCAAGCGGAGACGACGGTGCCCGCCGAGGCACGGGAGAAGCACGCGCTGCTCGCTGAGCAGATCGAGGAGCACCGCTTCCGGTACTACGTGAAGGACGCTCCCGTCATCAGCGACGCGGAGTTCGACAAGCTCCTGCGCACCCTGGAGGCGCTGGAGGAGGAGCACTCCGAACTGCGCACGCCCGACTCACCGACCCAGAAGGTCGCGGGGGCGTACCAGACGGAGTTCACCTCCGTCGAGCACCGCGAGCGCATGCTCTCCCTCGACAACGCCTTCAACGACGACGAACTGGCCGCCTGGGCCGAGCGCGTCGCCAAGGACGCCGGCACCTCCGACTGCCACTTCCTGTGCGAGCTCAAGGTCGACGGCCTCGCCGTCAACCTCACCTACGAGCACGGCCGCCTCACGCGCGCGGCGACCCGCGGCGACGGCCGCACCGGCGAGGACATCACCCCCAACGTCCGTACGATCACGGAGATCCCGGACCGACTGACTGGCGACCGCGTCCCGGACGTCGTCGAGATCCGCGGCGAGGTCTACTTCCCGATGGAGAAGTTCCTCGAGCTCAACGAGCGCCTGGTCGCGGCCGGCGACAAGCCCTTCGCCAACCCGCGCAACGCGGCGGCCGGTTCGCTGCGCCAGAAGGACCCGCGCGTCACCGCCTCCCGCCCGCTGCACATGGTCGTCCACGGCATCGGCGCCCTGCGGGGCTACGAGGGCCTCACCCGCCTCTCCCAGGCCTACGACCTGCTGAAGACCTGGGGCCTGCCCACCTCCGCCCACAACCGGGTGGTCGACGACCTCGACGGCGTACGGGAGTTCATCGCGTACTACGGCGAGAACCGCCACTCCGTGGAGCACGAGATCGACGGCGTGGTCGTCAAGCTCGACGAGATCCGCCTCCAGGGCCGCCTCGGCTCCACGGCCCGCGCGCCCCGGTGGGCGATCGCGTACAAGTACCCGCCGGAAGAGGTCAACACGAGGCTGATCGACATCAAGGTCGGCGTCGGCCGCACCGGCCGTGTCACGCCGTACGCCCAGGTCGAACCGGTCACGGTCGCCGGCTCCGAGGTCGAGTTCGCCACCCTGCACAACCAGGACGTGGTCAAGGCCAAGGGCGTCCTCATCGGCGACACGGTGGTGATCCGCAAGGCCGGTGACGTCATCCCGGAGATCCTCGGCCCGGTCGTCGACCTGCGCGACGGAACCGAGCGCGAGTTCGTGATGCCCGCGGAGTGCCCCGAGTGCGGGACGCCCCTGCGGGCCATGAAGGAGGGCGACATCGACCTCCGCTGCCCCAACGCGCGCACCTGCCCGGCCCAGTTGAGAGAGCGTGTCTCCTACCTCGCGGGCCGGGAGTGCCTGGACATCGAGCACTTCGGCGATGTCGCGGCGGCGGCGCTCACCCGCCCGCTGGAGCCGGCCGCCCCGCCACTGGCCGACGAGGGCGACCTGTTCGACCTGACGGTGGAGAAGCTGCTGCCCATCAAGGCGTACGTCCTCGACCCGGACAGCGGCCTGCCCAAGCGGGACCCCAAGACCGGCGAGGAGAAGGTCGTCACGGTCTTCGCCAACCAGAAGGGCGAGCCGAAGAAGAACACCCTCGCCCTGCTGGCCAACATCGAGGCGGCCAAGGAGCGGCCGCTCGCCCGGTTCCTGAACGGACTGTCGATCCGGCACGTCGGTCCGGTGGCGGCGCAGGCACTCGCGCGCGAGTTCCGCTCCGTCGACCGCATCGAGCAGGCGAGCGAGGAGGAGCTGGCGCGCATCGAGGGTGTCGGCCCGACCATCGCCGCGGCCCTCCAGGAGTGGTTCGCCGAGGAGTGGCACCGGGAGATCGTCCGCAAGTGGAAGGCCGCTGGAGTCCGGCTGGAGGACGAGTCCTCGGGCGAGGACGAGGGTCCTCGTCCGCTGGAAGGGCTTACCGTCGTCGTCACCGGGACCCTGGAGCACTACACACGCGACGGTGCCAAGGAGGCGCTGCAGAGCCGAGGAGCGAAAGTGACCGGTTCTGTATCGAAGAAGACATCTTTCGTGGTGGTGGGTGAGAACCCGGGATCGAAGTACGACAAGGCCATGCAGCTCAAGGTGCCGGTTCTGAATGAGGACGGTTTCGCCGTCCTGCTGGAGCAGGGGCCGGAAGCCGCGGCCGAAGTCGCCCTTCCGACCGGTCAGTAGCGGTTGAAGGCCACCCGATCGGCGCATATCAGATGCATACGGGTGGCTGGGGCGCATTCGGGCAACCGCAGACGACCGCTGCCCGTGGAAGCCTTCTGCGGCCTACTGTTGAGACGTGCGCCTGCCGTGCCCAGCTGCGGTCGGGGCATCCCCGTGCTCATGGTGAGCCCGGGGAAGGGTTTTCCAACGCGGAGCCGTTGATGGTCGTCGGGCAGCGGACCGCGTGGCGTGGGCACCGCCGGCTGTGAGAGGGACGGGAATGGAACCGACCGAGAGCGCCGCCCCGGACTCATGGCTGCGCCTGCGCCGGAGGGTGGGCGCGTGGCCCGTGAGCCGGTGGTTCGGGCAGCGGAGCGGTGGCGCACCGCGCCCCCCGGCGGACGCCCGTGCCACCGCGCCGCCCCCCGCGCCCGGCCGGGCGCGGGGGGGGC
>NZ_JBHYKH010000653.1:0-1166 GCF_042741275.1 Streptomyces sp. NPDC058964 | reverse complement strand
GGGGGGGGGGGTGGGGGGGTTGGGGGATGCTGGGGGGGGTGTGCCCTGGGGGTGGGGGGGGGGGGGGGGGCGGGCTGCCCGCCGGGACCCCACACCGCGACGGAGACGCGCGGCACCATACCCCTGGCCATCGAGGCCGCCCCCGTACTCCCCGCCGGTGACCACGAACGGCGCCTGTCCTGGCCCGCCCTGCCCGCGGCCGTCGTCGCGGCCGCCGGGTTCGCGCTGGGCGCCGGTTTCCTCCGTGCGTTCACCGGGAACCACGCCCTCTTCCCGTCCGGTACGGTCGGCTGGTCGCTGGCCGTGCTGACCGGCGTCATCGTCGGCCACCTCGTCATGCTCGGCCGCTCCCGCTGGTGGGGCGGCACCGGCTCCGGCGCCGCCCTCACCCTCGCGGTGCTGCTGCTGTACGGCTGGGTGCCCGCCGGAATGGTCAGCCTCACCGTCGTCGTCCTGGTCGGCATCGCCCGCCGCAACCGCTGGCGGCAGGGCGTCCTGCAGGGAGCGGTGGACATCCTCGGCATCGGCGCCGGCGCCCTGGTGCTGGGCGCCTTCGGCCGCGTGCCGAGCGTCGAAGGGCCCTGGAACCCCGACAGCTGGACCGTCACCACCGCGCCCGAGGTCGTCCTCGTCGCGGCCGCCTACCTCGCCGTCACCCGTGGCCTGCTGTGGTACCTGCACGCGCCACGCGCCGGCGGACTGCCCACCGTCGCCCGCACCGCCCTGGTCAGACAGGGCCTGGTCGCGGTCGCGCTGCTCGGCATAGCCCCCCTGGTCTGTGTGGTCGCCGGCGCCCAGCCGGTCCTGCTCCCGCTGTTCGCCATCCCCCTCATCGCCCTCGATTCCACCCTGTGGATAGCCCGCGCCCGGGCGGAGGAACAGCTGCGCGACCCGCTGACCGGACTGCCCAACCGGCAGTGGCTGCTGGAACGGATCTGGACGGCCCTCGACGACGCCGAACGCATCGGCGCGCGCGCCGCCCTGATGCTCATCGACCTCGACCGCTTCCGCTCGGTCAACGACACCCTCGGTCATCTCGCCGGCGACCGGCTGCTGCTGCAGATAGCTGACCGGCTGCGGCTGGCGCTGCCGCGCGGCGCGGAGGCCGCCCGGGTCGGCGGGGGGGGGTTGGTGGGGGGTGTGGGGGGGGGCGGCGGGGACGCCGA
>NZ_JBHYKH010000652.1:0-4423 GCF_042741275.1 Streptomyces sp. NPDC058964 | reverse complement strand
GTCCTGGGCGTATGTTCCGTTGCACGTCCACAGGCGGATCGCGGTGTGGTCGTCGGTGCCGGAGTTGGCGTCGTCGACGCACAGCCCCGAGTTCACCCCGGCCGTGACGGGACCCACTCGTGGTTTCGGCGGGGCGGCCGTGTCACCCGGGTAGGAGGGCGGGGCGGCCGACGCCGAGGTGGCCCAGTTCGTGTTCGCAACGGTGCCGAGGGTGAAGCCGAGCGTTCCTCCGGCGGTGACCGCGCTCGTGGGCGCGTACGCGTTGTTCCACGCGGACCCGTTGAACGTCGCGGACTGCACATAGGGTGCGTTGTCCGCCGCGCCGTCGCCGTTGATCGTCAGGGTCTTGCCGGACGGCAGTGTGATCACGGCCTGGGAGAACAACGGCGAGCCGAGGGCGAGGTCCGACGTCCCTGGCGTCATGGGATACATGCCGAGGGCGGACCAGACGTACCAGGCGCTCATGGCGCCGAGGTCGTCGTTGCCGTCGGCGAGGCCGGCAGGTGTGTTCGACCAGATCCGGTCCTGGACCGAGCGTACCGTCGCCTGGGTCTTGTACGGCTGGCCGATGTAGTCGTACTCCCAGGGAAGTTCGATGCTGGGCTCGTTGCCGACCCACGCGTAGCCGTCGGCGCCGGTGTAGCTGCGCAGGACGGTGTCGAGGTAGTCGCCCATCACCTTGTTGCCGCCCTTGGCGGTGGCGAGCCCGGCCACGTCGAAGGGAACCATTCCGGAGTAGATCCACGAGTCGGCCTCCACCATGTCCGTGCCGCTGGTGGGATCGAATCCGCCGGTCCAGGTGCCGTTCGCGTTGCGGGGCTGGACGAAACCGGAGGCCGGGTTCAGCGTGTTGCGCCAGTCCTGGGCCCGATGGGCGTACGTCTGCTGGTTCTTCGTGTCGCCGAGGGCGCCGGCGAAGGCCGAGAGGGCGAAGTCCGCGGTGTCGTACTCCAGGGTCGTGGCCACCGGACCGTAGAAGTTGCAGCAGCCGTAACTGCCGTCGTGGGGTTCGTATCCGGGGTCGTCCAGGTAGTTCAGGCCCGGTCGGTCGTTGTTCGCGGTGCCGGCCTGTTTCACCAGGCCGGCCAGCGCCTTCGCGGTGTCGAAGTTCCGTGCGCCGAACGCGTGGTAGTCGGCGATGATCGCCGCCGCCGGGTCACCGACCATGACGTAGGACTCGCCGTTGTTCTCCGACCACTTGGGGAAGATCCCGGTCTGGGTGTAGTCGTCGGTCATCGACTGGGCGGTGTCGGAGGCGACCTGAGGACTCACCAGTGCCTCCAACTGCGCCTGGGAGCGGTATATGTCCCAGCCGGAGTAGTTGGCGTATGCGGCGTCGTGTCCGGCATCGACGGTGTGCGTCCTGCCGTCGAAGCCGTAGTACTGGCCGTTTGTGTCGCTGATGATGTTCGGGTGCAGCAGTGAGTGGTAGAGCGCCGTGTAGAACATCTTCTGCTGGTCCGCCGTACCGCCCGCGATACGTACCTTGCCCAGTGCCGTGTCCCACGCCTGATGGGCCGCGGCGCGCACATTGTCGAAATTCCAGCCGGAGTTCTCCGCACTCCGGTTGGCCACCGCGTTCGCCACCGAGACGTAGGAGACGCCGACCTTGGCCTGCACGGTCCGGTTCGCGCTCGTGTTGAACGTGACGTGCGCGTTCGAGGCGGCTGCGTCCTGGCTCGCGTCCTCGGGTGCCGCCCGGTCGGCGCGGGGCTTCGGCATGGATCCGTGCAGACGGGGCTTGTTCGGCTTGTCCGGGGCGTTCCTGCCCGCCGGTTCGGCGGGCGGCGCGGAGCGTCTCGCCCCGGGAGCGAGCGTGCTGCCGCTGGAGGTGAACGGCTGGTCGAAGACCATGTCGAAGTAGACGGTGTACGAGTTCCCCGCGCCGCAGAACCTTCCGCTGGTGACCTGGCCGCTGACCTCGGTGTCGGAGACGACGTCGAACTGAGGGGAACTGCCGCCGTTCTGGCTGCCGGTCAGCTTGAAGATCAGGTTGGCCTGGGAGGTCGCGGGGAAGGTGAAGCGCGCCATGCCGCTGCGCGCGGTGGTGGTGAGTTCGGTGGTCACCTTGTTGTCGAGGGCGACCTCGTAGGAGCCGGCCGAGGCGGACTCGTTGGCGTGCGAGAAGGAGTCCGTGGCCGTGTTGTTGACCGCACCCACCGTGGGCAGCACCGGCACGTCACCCGCGGCCCCACAACCGGGCCCCGCGATGTGGGTGAGGCTGAATCCGGTGATCGAGGAGTCCTTGTACTCGTACCCGCCGCCCGGGGGTCGCGACGAGGTGTCCGGGCTCCACTGCACCATGCCGAAGGGGACGTCCGCGCCGGGGAAGTCGTTGGCGTCGTTCGACGTGCCGATGAAGGGATTGACCAGGTCCGCCGGCGACGACACGAGTTCCGGTGCCCTCACGGGTGCGGCCCAGGCGCCGGGCGCGGGTAAGGCGTACGCGCCCAGGAGGGCGGCGCCGGCGGCGGCACCCAGGGTCGTTCGGATCCGGTGGCCGCGGGACGGTCGTCCGGGCGTGCCGGGCCGGCGTGCGCCGACCGGAGTCGAGAACATCGCGATCTGCCTCCTGAGGGGATGCGTTCTGGAGCTCACCGAGCCGGACGTACGCGGAAGGTCCCGGTGGAGAGGGCGGGTGAAGGACGGTCAGGGAGCGGGCCGTTCGTGGCTCTGCGGCCGGGCCGGCGGCGGCTCGGGAACTGCGGGGCCGGGTGACGACGTTGACAACGTTGTCTCACCTTGGGGCGAGCTCGAGCCCCCACCGTGACGAGCGCCCACCGCACCACGACTCATCTCGAGATCACCACCGTGACAACGTTGTCCAACCGCGACCCGGAGTCTTTCGAACGAGCAAGCAACGCGCGGAACTTGGCGGAATGCACCGCCTCTCCGGCCGCTGGATGCCAGACCGGCTCGGAGCACGGTCGCAACTTAGCTGTCGGGCATGCGCACGTCAATAGCAACTGATCGTGTCCGACCACGTACCGGCGTCATGCCGTCGGCACTCCTGCCGGCGAGTCACCCCCCTCGTGCTGCCGCCGGGGTTGGGGCAGCCCGTTCTCCCCACCGTCCGCGACGCTCGGGTCGGTTGCGGCCGCCGTCAGCACCAGAACTTCGTCCCCGGCGTCCCAGAAACGCCGTTCGGCCTTGCGGGGACAGAGCCGAAGGCCCACATCGCGGCCCGTGACGTGCGCGCCGCGCGCCCGGTAGCCGATGACGCATTCGCCGCGTTCCAGTGCCGCCGCTACGACAGTCGCGAAGGATGCCTCGTGGCCCTGTAGTACGTAGTGCTCGGCCGGGCGCAGGGCCAGTGCGCCGCCACGGGTGGCGAAGACCTCTTCGAACACAGCGGCAAGCTCGGGGTTGTGGGCGATCTGGGTCATCAGCAGGGCCGTGAGCTCGCCCCGGACGACGGCATCGGACGAAGGACCCAGCGGGGCCAGCACACGGCTGCGTGGGTCGCACAGCTCGGCCACCACGGGCAGTGCCCGCCCAGCCTCCTCCTCCCGTCTCCGCAGCATCAGCAGGTTCAGGAGGGTGTGGTCGTCCGGGCGTCCGGGGCCGGTGCCCGGGTCCGGCCCGAGCGCGATGATGCTGTCGTAGCCGAAGAGGTCGAGGGTACGCAGGACTTCGGGACGGTCCAGATGACCGACGTGGTGCGCGATGCCGAGCCGCCCGTTGTCCGGCGCACCGGGGGGCAGTATCGGACCGGGCCCGGCATCGGGGGCCGTGACCACGTCGAGGACGGATCCCGGCCGGGCGCTTGCGCTCAGGATCTCCACGACGAGCGGGGCACGGCGGTTCCATCCCAGCAGAAGCGTTCGTGTGGGCCCGGCGGGCCGTGGTCCGGGCGGGGTCATCGCGGCGGGGTCGACGTACTCGCCGCAGTCGGTGGGCGGGGCGGCCGTGTCGTCGTGGGCGACGACGACCAGCCGGTCTCCGGGGCCGAGGACGGCGCCCGGGGCCGGGGCGAGCAGCGCCCGGCCGTCGGTCCGCAGGAGGCCGACGACGCAGCGTGCCTCATAGCGCAGCGCGACGTCCGCGAAGGCGAGTCCCACCAGTTCCGGGGCGTCGACCACGTGGAACTCGGCCCCGGCGAAGTCGAGGAGGTCACGCAACGCCGTGGAGAGCCCTGGGCTCCGGGCCGACTGCACCAGTAGCCGTGCTGTCGTCAGGTCGGTCTCCAGAACCATGCCCCGCGGCCCGGCCGCCATTCGCGCGGCCGGCAGATGACGGCCGTCCCGCACGGCGGCCACCACCGGCGGACCCGCCTGTGTGCCGAGCAGTGCCCGCAGGCCCAGCAGGACTCGTATCACCTCCATGTCGGCGTCGAGGGGGGGGGCGGGGCGCGCCCCCCCCCCCCCCGGCGCGGGGGGGGGGGGGGACCGCGGGGGCGGGGGTGTGGGTGTGAGTGCCGCGG
>NZ_JBHYKH010000651.1:0-4424 GCF_042741275.1 Streptomyces sp. NPDC058964 | reverse complement strand
CTGCACAACCTCGCCCTCGCCGGATAGCCGAACAGGCGGCACTGCAGCCGCCCATGCCACTCCCGACTCCAAGATCGTTACGGGACAAGCCTTAGATGGTGTGGTGACCTGCAGATATTCCGTCAGGCGCCAGAGAAGTGGGGACAGTTGTCGACGGGGGCCTTGGCGGGGTTGCGGGCGTGGTCGGGGATATCGCATCGCGACGCTGGTCGGGCCTTCATGGTCGAGGTTCGGGTCGGGTTAAGGGTGTGGGTTAGGTGGGATCGTGGGAGAGGGCGGCGGGCCTGGGTGCCTGGCTCTTCCGCGGCCCGCCAAAGGCTGGCGCAACGGCTTCACCGAGGCCGACTACGCACGCCTGCTCGACGCCGCACACAGCAGTTCGGCGACCCGATCGTCCGGGTCCGGGACAATCCGAACACGCACGCCAGCCGCACCATGCGGGAGCCGACCGACGCCCGATTATGGCCGGCCCTCTCCCAACTTCCCCTATGAACCGAGTTCAACCCGGTAGAGGGCGTCTGGTCGCACCTGCAACGGTCCCTGGCCAACCTCACCAAACAAAACACCGACCAGCTGACCGCGCTGGTGAAGAACCGGCTCAAACGGATGCAGTACCGACCCGGCCTCATCGAGGGCCTCATCAACAAGACCGGCCTCGGCTTCCAACCGCCGTGATTCCAGCCATTGAAGATCTCTAGCTGCCCGACGGACGCGCCCGCTGCCTTTTCCGCTCCACCAGGTAGCCGACCGCGGTCACGCCCAGTAGCACCAGCCCCATGGAAACCCCGCTGAAAAGCCAACTGATCGGAGTGCCTTTGGCTCTTTCCACACTCCAGAAGACCACCGACAGCACGCCCCAACCCCTGCACAGCTGTGCAAAGGCCCGTCCGAGCCCGCCGGGACGCGGACGGTGCGCGGGCAGACGGGCGGCGGGGTCGTAGCCGACGCGCTCGTAGTGCAATTGAGTCAGGCGCTCCAACCGCAGGCACAGTGCGAAGAACAGCATCAGCCCAGCGCCCAACAAGACCACCTGCAAGAAACGCCTCCCATCGGTGAATGCCCCGAAGGCCATGCCGCCGAGCGCCGCGAGCGGCAGTGCCAGGACAGCCGCGGAGCGCAGCGGGCGGCTGGCGACGCGAACCGCGATGGGCGCCGGCGGCCGGTACCTCCCGCCCGTGCCGAGATGCCGATCGGCTTTCAGGACCACCGTCAGCAGCAACATCTCCGCCTTCCGCAGCACCTGCAGCATCCGCTTCATAGGTCCCTCGCACGTCGACGATGCCAAATACACACCATGGACCATCGACAGGGCGGCAAGGTTGCCGTCGCTGTGCGATTCAGCCGGCAGCGGCCTCCACGGCCGCCCAGATCGGGGTCGGTCAGCGTCCGCACGCCAGCACAGACGCATGACGCCGAACCCCCCGCTGCAGCAGGGGGTTCGGCATGCAGTACCGCCCGGGCTTCAACGAGGGATTCGTCGCCAAGCCCGGACTCGACTTGTGACCGCCGTAACCCCAGCCCTCAAAGATCTCGAGTTCGAGACATAAGAACCGGCAACCACATGACAGTCGCAAGAAAAGGGGCCCATGATGCGCAGCTGACGATGCACTGAGGAACCATCTGACACAGTTCCTGAAGCAACATTGTCAACGCTTGAAAGAGCCCTTGGCGCTTTCTTTCGAGCTCCGCATCCTGCCCCGGGCTTCGAGAGCGGCGCCCTTCGCTGCGAGGGTATCTTTATGGACCGCGTGGGCCGCCTTCCGCACGCCCTTTCCAAGGATTTCCTCAGCTCTCCCCTTAAATTTCTCGCTTGCGCTCATCTCAGTAAACCTCCGCGCAGTGCACGTGCCCTTCAGTCGTGGGGTAAGACCATCTGCCGTCGGGCCGAGGTCAGCCACACCTGCCGCTATGTCTCGCCGGACCAAGTGCTCCATCACTCACCCTCGATGGTTGAGGCTGAGCCGGGCAGACATCGATCACTTCGGGTCATTTGTCCACAGGATGCAGATCCCTGATCATGTCGACCTCCGGGAGAAATAGCCCCTGAAAGCTGGGTACCCCACAGCAGAGCTGCATCACAGCCAGGACCTCGGCGCCGTCCCAGCCAGGGGCCACGGCTGACAGTTCGATCCGCTGATCATCCATGCCTGACGCCCTCCGGCCAGCTGACGCGATGTAGACGGGAGGATGCGAGCCGTGAGCCCGACAGATTCACGGGGGCATAGATGCGACGCCATGCCGTACCTTCCGATCCGGCGCGGCGGCCTCACAGCCCTCCGACGGGCTGCGACCCAGGGCCGAGGGTGCCCTTTCCAGCAGAAGCGACGCAAACCGCGTACGGAGAGGGACACCGGTACACGTCCTGCTCCTCGGGGAATAACCGGGCGACCAGGAGGACCGGGCGGGCAGACCATTCGTCAGTCCTGCTGGAAAGGTTCTGATAAATGCCCTGGCGGATGCAGGATGCGAGCTGACCTTGGCGGCGCCCCCGAAGCAGTGGTCGGGCTCGTGGCGACGATTCACCCCTCTGCCGTCCCCCGCGCCGGCGATCGCGACGCGGTGTACTCCGGCCTTGTCTCTGAGCTGAGCATGGTCGCCGGCGTGCTTTCCGATCCGAAGGACGCTCGACCAGCCTGACACCTTATATCCGGCGAGTTGCAGTGGAGTGGGCCATTTACCAGGAACAAGGCGCGAGCGCCACAGCATTAACCGGTGTGATCAAAGGAGAGCGACAACGAGACTGGCCACTTTCGGCGACGACGCAACCGCCACCAACAGCAGTGGCTTCATCGGCACCCACGGCTGGCGTTGGCGCCGGGCATACGGAGGAGGTTCCTCGGATCTTCGTCGAAGGCTGTCGGTGCCGATGCCACGCTGAGTTACATTGCCCCGCCTCGCCTCCCACCATGCGCACGGCTTTCATCCAGGTAAGGCAGCAGCTCTGGCTCCAGCTGCTTCTTCGCAGTACCCCATGGTCTACCTGCGCCCCACGGCTCCGCGCCGCGCACACCACCCGCTCAGGCCTGGCACACCGGACACCAGGTCGTGCGGCGCCCAGCGATACGGCTTGAACGCAGGGTCCGGCTGCACCGGGGGCACTCGGGCTCGTCGTCGTTCCTGCGCCCGGTGAGCCAGGAGCGCCGCGGCGGCACCCGCCCGGCCCGCACTGCGCTGCCGAGTACCCGGCCCATCGCCGTGTGTATCCGTCGAAGGTCCGCTTCGCTGAGGTTCCGCGCCGGGATCCGGGGGTGGACATGGGCCCTCCAAAGGATCTCGTCGCACAGGAGATTGCCGAGACCAGCAATGACGGACTGGTCCATCAGGGCACCCTTGATCGTGGCCCTGCGCCGGGTCAGCACTTCCAAGAACTCTGCCTGCGTCACGGTCAGGGCGTCTGGGCCCAAGGCGTCCAGAATCCGGGCGACAGCGTTCTCGTCAGCCAACCGAACGCCCTGCAGCTTGCGCTGATCGCGATAGCGCAGGCTCCTGGCATCATCGATGGTCAAGACGATGCGGTCATGCACGTCGATCGGTTCATCCCGCGCACAACACCGCAGCGAACCTGTCATCCCGAAATGGCAGACGAGGGTGCAGCCGTCTCCCATAGGCACGAACAACCATTTGCCGTGACGCCACGCCTTCCCGAGCCGTTTTCCCTTCAACTGCCCGCGAAGGCGCTGCGTCGTCACTCCGCGTAGCACCCCGGTGTCCCGCACATCGATGTCTGTAACACATCGACGACGGCCGCAGCTCATCAGTGCCTGGCGAAATCCTTCGACATCCGGAAGTTCGGGCATGAAACGACGAGTACCCGTACGGGACCGCGCCGGCACGCTCGGCGCATTTGGAGGCGCGCCCTAAAGGCTTCCGCACCGTCATACCTGGGCCTCCGGTAGTGGCCGCGCCGGAGCGGCCGCGTGCCAGGACAGCCGTCTGAGGCGGACCTGCTGGCGGAGCAGGCGGCGTCGCTGCTGCGCGGCGCACACAGGTCTGATGAGTCCTTCCGCTTGCTGAGAGCTGGCCTGCCGTCGCACGGACTTTGCCCACCGACCGGGTGAGGAGAACGCGCCAGGTTCACATCGCCGCCCCGCTGAGGGGATGACTGTCTGTCGGGGCGGGAACCCGGCCCCGACAACGACCGACGAGAGGCGGAATGCGCGATGGTGGGACACGGCGGAAATGTCATCGAGGAACTGATGACCGACCACCGCGAGGTCGAGGAGATCTTCGGCCGGATCGAGTCGATGCCCGATGGGGGAAAGCAACTGCGTGATCTCGTGGACGAGGTGACCATCGAGCTGGTGCGGCACTCGGTCGCCGAGGAACAGTACCTCTACCCGGCGGTGCGCGAACACGTCGAGGGCGGCGACCGGCTCGCGGACAAGGAGCTCGCGGATCACGGCCGGGTCGAGACGATCCTCAAA
>NZ_JBHYKH010000650.1:0-4441 GCF_042741275.1 Streptomyces sp. NPDC058964 | reverse complement strand
CGGCTGGGCGGGGCCGCCGCGTCGGTGAGGTAGATCGCGTTCAACAGCTGGTCGGTGGCGAGGAGTTCACTGCGCGAGCGCTCCAGGAAGCGGGTGATGAGGTCGTCGCCCGAGCGTGCCGCCTCGTCGCCGAGGTGGGCGCGTACGAAGGTCGCGAGCCGGTTGTGGTCGGGGCGCCCCAGTTCCAGGTGGATGCAGCGGCGCATCAGCGGGGCGGGGAAGTCCCGCTCCCCGTTGCTGGTCAGGACCACGAACGGGAAGGCGTGGCAGCGCACCCGGCCGTCGCGCACCCGGACCTTGGTGCCGTCGGCGGTGAGCACCTCGGCCTCGCCGTCGGGCAGCCGGTCGGCGAGCCGCTGCAGCTCGGGTATCTCGAACTCGCCCTCCTCCAGGACGTTCAGCAGGTCGTTGGGCAGGTCGATGTCGCTCTTGTCGAGTTCGTCGATGAGCAGCACGCGGGGTGTGTCGGAGGGCAGCAGCGCCGTGCCGAGCGGGCCGAGCCGGATGTAACTGCCGATGGCCTCCACGGCACCGGGACTGCCCGCCGCTCCGCCGTACCCGCCCTGTGTCGCGATCTGGACGTCCTGGAGCCGGGCGATGGCGTCGTAGTGGTAGAGGCCGTCCTGGAGGGTGGAGCGGCTGACGATGGACCAGCGCAGCACGTCGCCCAGGCCCAGTTCGTACGCCACCGAATGGGCCAGGGTGCTCTTGCCCGCGCCGGGGCTGCCGGTGACGAGCAGGGGGCGCCGCAGATACAGCGCCGCGTTGATCATCTCGAGTTCCTCGGCACCGGGGCGGTGGAGTTCCGCGAGATGCCGGTGCGCGCCGAGCCGGCGGTCCCGGGAGCCGTCGCCGTCCTGCGCCGCGTCCCGGCCCGCGAAGTCCCGCCAGGGCGGCGGGGGAGGCAGCCTGCTCATTCCGTCGTGGGGTTCGCCTGCGCCTCGGTAGATGAGCCACTCGCTGGATTCGGTCATGGTCCGGTCCTCGTCGTCACTCGTCCACCACGGCAGCCGTCGAACGTGCATCACCGTATCGACCTACAGGACACCTGGTAAGAGGCCGGAGAGGGCATGGGGCGCATTGCGTCACGGGGCCTCCAGCAGATCGCCTGTTCCGGGCAGGGGCCGGTACGGATCGTCGTACATCAGGGCTATCCCGTCGGCCCAGAAGGCCTCCGTGCGCCCCTCGCCCACCATCCGGCGCAGTCCGTGCACCAGATCGGGAAGGGACTCGGCGCCGTCCCCGTCGTCGATGGACATCTTGACGCCACGGTGGAACTCCCCGCAGACGGAGTCCGGTTGACGCCGCCAGCGGCGCCACAGCACCACGCCGTATCCGGCCCGCGCGATCCGGCCGAGCGCGGTGGCGTCGTCCTCGTAGCGCTGGTCGCCCTGGCGGCACAGCACCGGTACGGTGCGCGGGGCGAGGCCCCGCAGGGCCGCCACGCCGGGTACGGGTCTGCGCACCCCGTCGTCGCAGTCCAGGATCTCGGCCTGGGCGTGCGCGTGCTGCGCATGCAGCCGGTGCCAGCGGTCCCGGCGGTCGAAGTCCTCGTCCTCGGCCGTGGGGGCCCGCCCGGCGGCCCGCCCCCCCGGCGCGGGCGGGCGCGGCGCGCGCGGCGGCGGCCCCCCGCGCGCGGCCCCGGCCGCGGTGTCGGGGGGGCGGGTCCGGCAGCGGATCCGGCATGGGCCCCGGCGACCCGTCCTGCGCTTCGTCCGGCAACTGGTCGCGGTCGGAGCAGCGCACCACGACCGGCCGCTGGGTGCCCAGCCGGTCCGCGCCGGGCCCCGGCCGCCAGTCGTCGACGGCCATCCCGAGCAGCAGGTGCGGCAGCGCCGCGTGCAGCGGGACGGGCCGCCCGGGTTCGTCGCAGCGGCGGAAGGCCTCGCCCAGGGGCTCTGCGACATGCGCCTCCAGGTCGTTGAGCGGGGTGCGCTCCGCCTCGTACAGCCGGGTCATCCCGCCGTCGGGGTGAGCCACGGAGATCGACCAGTCACAGCGGTCGGGCTCCCAGCCGCGGCGCAGCACTTCCAGGAGGACGGACTGTCCGCGCGCGGTCTCGCGCGGGTGTGCCCGCGCACGCTCACCCGCCGCCTCCGTCGCCTCCACGGTGCGGTGGTCGGCCGGTTCCCGTCCGGGGCGGGGACGCTGACGCCGGCCCAGCCACTCGGCGCGCCGGCGGGCGAGTCCGTTGCGGTATCCGCTGTCGAGACCCGTCGCGGCCTGTTTGATCCAGGCCCAGAGTGCCTGTTCGGCGGCGAGAGCGCTGGGCGCCGGCGGACGCTCGGCGGTCATGACCTCCATCGCGTAGTCGAGGACGAGTCTGAGGGCGCCGTCCTGCCGCGCGTTCTCGTAGAGCACGCCGAGGCCGTCCCGCCAGCCGCGTGGGGCGGGTGCCAGGGGCGGGAGCCGGAAGTTCGGCAGGGAGTCGAGGATGTCGAGCAGCGCGCGGGTGCTGTCCGGCGGGGGCAGGTCGGCGAGTCGGCCGAGCAACTCGCCGCGCTCGTCCGGGCTGAGCGTGCGGCCCGGCCGGGCGCGCAGCTCGCCCTGCAGGTCGGCCCAGGTGGGGCGCCGGGAGTCGGAGGGCTGCTGCCGGTCGCGGTGGTAGCGGTCATGGGCGTGGAAGACGGCCTGGTACACGTCGTGGTGCTCGCCGCGCGCCGGGGACTGCGGCACCCGGAGTGTGCGCAGCCGCTCGATTCCGGTGGACGTGCCGCCCGTTCCGTGGTCGGCGCGCGACTTCAGCACTCCGACGACCTCGCCGCGCACCGGGTCGATCACGGGTCCGCCCGAGACACCGGGCGGCAGATCGTTCTGCCCGAGCCTCATCTGCACTCCCGCCGACCAGCCGCCGATCGTTCCCTGAACGGTGAGGAACCCGTCCAGGATCTGCAGCTGGCCTCGGTTCGTGGTCCAGCCCGCGTAGAACACACGGCCCTCGCCGTAGTGCGGGGCGGGCCGCTCGGAGACGTACACGCAGTCGTGGTCGACGGGCTCGCGCAGCCGTACGAGGGCCAGGTCCGGGGCGGGCCAGCTGCCCGGGACGAGACCGTCGATGTGCTCCGGCAGGGTCACCGCGACGCGGCCGCGCACGGTGCGGGGGTCGGCGTACGGTCCGGGCTCGTAGACCACGGTGACCTCGCCCCCTTCCCCGCCATGGATCACGTGTGCGCAGGTCAGAACCCAGTTCGGCGCGATGAAGAAGCCGCTGCCGAGGAACGTGCCGGGCTCGTCGGGGGCATACCCGACACCTGTGCGATGAATGCGCACGGTGGCCGCCATGACGAGTTCACGAAGGGCATGGTGCGCAGCATCGAATCCACCTGGTGCGCCCCCGTCGTACCGCTCCGTCATGACCCGTCACCGGGCGCGGCGCCGTTGGCGCCCCCGTGCACCGGGGCGCCGGTGGATGCGCCCCCGCCGGTACCGGCGCCCGGATCTCCACCGGCCGGGCCGGAGGCCGCTCCGGCGGCCGGGCCGGTCGCCTGCGGGTCCGGCGGTCCGCCGCCGTTCCAGGTCAGGGTGACCGTGATGCCGGCCTTGGCCTCGCCGTCCGCGAGCAGTCCCACCACCTTCCCGGCCTTCGCCGTCAGCTCGATCCCGAACTCGACGCTCACCTCGTCCGGCCGCACCGCGCGCAGCGGACCGGCCAGCGACCGCGCGACTCCGGTGACGAGCGAGTGCAGGCTCTCGACGCTCGCCTCCACCCGTTCGGTGAATCCGGTGTCCGTGTACGACAGCTCCCCCGGCGGCGCGGCCAGTTCTCCGGCCCCCGATATCCGGGCCCAGACGGGTGTGCCGTCCGGCAGCACGATCCGTGCCACCCGCGTCGGTTCCTGCCCCATGCCGCTCCCCCGTTCCCCGTGGCACCGCCGCCCGCGGGCGGCACGCTCCCTGCGCCTATCCTTTTCCTGTCCCTGTCGTGACTTCCCGGACGGGAGACGACACCTCCTCCTCCCGCAAGGAGAGGGTTCTTCCCGCACGGGAGCGGCCCTACCCCTGTACTGACCACGGAGCACCTTCCATGTACTTCACCGACCGAGGCATCGAAGAACTGGAGAAGCGGCGCGGCGAGGAGGAGATCACCTTCGAGTGGCTCGCCGAGCAGCTGCGGACGTTCGTCGACCTGAACCCCGACTTCGAGGTCCCGGTGGAGCGGCTCGCCACGTGGCTGGCCCGGCTGGACGACGAGGACGACGAGTAGGCCCCCGGTGGACGGCCGGGACCGTCCCGGGACGGTCCGCCGTCCTCAGTCGCGGGGGCGTACCACCTCGTAGGCCAGCCCCAGCGCCCCGTGCGCCAGCAGCAGCGCCCCCGGGGGGGGGGGGAGGGCGGGGGGGGTCTCTCTGGCTGTGGTGGGGGGGGTGGGGGGGGGGGGGGGGGGGGGGTGGGGGGGGGGGGCAGGGGTTGGGGTGATCAGGAGCGGGGCATGGTGGAGTGA
>NZ_JBHYKH010000649.1:0-4458 GCF_042741275.1 Streptomyces sp. NPDC058964 | reverse complement strand
GGCCCGGGCCGCCCCGCCTCCCCGGCGTGGGCAGGGGGCCCCGCCTGTTCCGGCCGGTCGTAGGACTCGGCCGGCCGCTGCGGGTAGAGGTCGGGCGCCGGGCGCGGAGGCGGCGGCACGGGCCGCTGCGCCTCCGGGTCGTCGTCGGAGTGCCGGTTGGGGAACCATGTCACGTCAGATCACATCGATCGCGACGGTGAAGCCTTCCGGCTTGTCGACCACGAGCTGCGGGGACGCCGAACCCAGCGAACGGCCCGAGGAGATCACGCTCTTGGTGAGGGCCGTGCAGAACTTCGCGATGGCTCCGCCGACGTCGACGCCCTTGTTGGCGACGAAGCCGAACTGCGCTTCGGTGGCCACCTGGTTGATGGTCTGCGCGTCGGCGTCCACGATCCCGCAGGCGATGATGTTCGGCGCGCCGAGGGTGACGGAGCGGTCGGTGAGCCTGCGGTGGGCGTCCTGCCAGTCCTCGCCGTGGTTGGGCAGTCCGTCGCTGAGGAAGAACACGGCGGGCCGGTGCACCTGGTAGCCCTCGCGCTTGAGGGCGTTCACGTCGTTCGGGATCCGCTGGATCAGGTCCTCGAAGGCGGCGAGGTAGCTGGTCATGCCCCGGGTGCGCAGCAGCGGGAACTCGTTGGCGCTGCGCAGGTCGACCAGGTGGACCCGCTCGACCACGTCGTCGGAGAAGCCCAGGACCGAGAAGCGGACCTTGGCCGCGGCCATCGGCTCGCCGAGCAGCGCCTGGTGCAGTGAGCGCAGGCCGTCGTTGAGCTCGTCCATGTGCTCGGTCATGGAGCCGGACTCGTCGGCGAGGACGTAGATGGGGAGCAAGTGCCCCCGGTTGCTTTCCATCATCGTCTTTCCGTTCATGCGTGGTGGGGACTGGCTGCGTGGGAGGTGGCGTGGGTCAATAGGCGTCCTCGGCCCGCCGGAACCCGTCGGGCGGGCTGACCGAGAACTGCGGGTCGCCGGCGGCGAGGCGCCGGGCGTAGCCGACGACGCTGTCGCGCAGGAAGGCGGCGCAGCTGTGCGCGGCCGACACGGCATCCTGGTTGGGCGGGGCCATGAAGCCGAACTCGGGCCGGGTGGCGACGGCGCGGACGGCCAGGGCGTCGGCCCGGCCCAGGCCGAGTGCGATCACGTTGGGCGCGGCCGGATTGCCGCCGGTGTCGGTGAGCCGCTGATGGGTCTCGCGCCAGCCGTTGCCCTCCTCGGGCACGCCGCCGGTGAGGAAGTACACGATGGGCCGCAGTACCTGGGCGCCCTCGCTCTTGACCACGGCGACGTCCTGCCCGACGACGGTCTTCAGCAGCTGGAAGGCGCTGCTGTACGACAGCCCGGGGCGGCCGGTGAGGATGGGGGTCCGGGTGCCGTACGTGACGGTCTCCAGCTGCAGCCGCGGTTCGGCGGTGGCGGCCATGCCCAGGACGGACAGCCGTACGGCCCTGGCGACCTCCGGTGCGCCGGAGAGCGCGGAGTGCAGGTCGTTCAGGCCCCGGTTGATCTCCTCCAGGCAGTCGCGGTCGAGGGACTCGTCGAGCGCCAGGTAGATCAGGGCGGTGTAGTCGGGGACGGCGGGCCGTCCGGCGTACGGCGGGAGGGGGTCGCCCACGACCGTGGACCCTGGCCCCTGGCTCGCGGCCGGGGGCGGGGGTGCCTGCGCCTGGGTCCGGGAGTGGGCGGGCCCGGCGGTGGACGCGGACGGCAGCTGGGCCGGCGGGGTGTCCCAGGGCCGGGCGCCGGGGAGCTGGGGTGCGGTGGCGGAGGGGAGCTGGGCCCCGCCGCCGGTGGCGCGGCCGACCACGTCGGTCAGCAGCTGCCGCATCACCTCCAGATCGCCGGCCTGCACCAGGTTCTTGTCCGCCATCGCCTGGAACAGGGCCAGCGCGCGCTGGTTCTGCAGCTCGGCGGTGGCGAAGCGGGCCTCCTCCAGCTTGCGCAGCATCTCGAACGCGCCGGCGGCGTCCTCCGGATGCGTGTTCATGTACTGCCGGATCAGGCCCTCGCTGTCCATGGCGACGTGCCTGAGCGCCTCGGCCTGGCGGGCGGCGGCCTCCATCTCCTGTTCCTGCTTCTTGGCCGCGATCTGGCCGTCGCGCAGCACGTCACCCATGTTGGGCACGTGATCGGCCTGGCCCAGGGTCTCCCGCCGGCCGGCCTCGATCAGTGACTCCAGGTAGGCCTTGGACTTCGCGTCGGGCTGCACCGACACCTGGCAGCCGTAGACGACCAGGCCTTCGGCCAGGGTCACCTGCTGTCCGCACCGCTGGTGGAGGTAGTGCTGGAGGCCGAAGGAGTCCTCGATGGCGAAGCGCTGCCCGGCGCCGTGGAACAGGCTGGTGAGGTAGTTGTGCACCAGGGGCAGCGGGTTGTCGGTGCCGGAGCGGACCAGGTTCTTGGCGCCCTCCCAGCCGTCGACGCGGAACGCGAAGTCGACCTTCACCTCGAAGGCGTGCACGCCGTCCCGGGAGACCAGCGGGTTCCTGCCGAGGAGGGCGCTGCGGCGGTATGCGCGCAGGTCGACCTCGTACCGGGTGCGGTACTTGGAGAAGACCTGCTGCGAGGGGGTCATCGGGCGGCCCTCGAAGCACTCCACCTCGCCGGAGGCGGTGGAGTACACGACCGCCAGGTGGGGCTGCGTCGCCTTGGTGGGCCCCACGGCCACGCGGGGCACCGGGCTCCGGCTGACGATCAACGAGACCGGCTCGCTCACCGGTCACCTCCTGGCTGATTGGGTCGGGCGGACTGGGCACCGCGCAGGGCGGCGCCGAGGACCATCGCGGAGCGGGGCAGGGGACGGAAGCGGTCGCGGTCGGTCCAGCGCCGGGCGTAGCGCTCCAGCAGCATTCCGGCGCGGGAGCTGCGGCCGGCCACGTCGTCGACGAGGGTGCGCACCAGGTCGTCGAGGAGCTGGGGGTCGGCCTCGGCCTGGGCGGCCCAGGCCTCCAGCACGGTCCCGGCCTGGTCCGCGAAGAGTTCGCCGCTGATCACCTCGGACCACAGATAGCCGAGCAGGCGGCGCAGTTCGCCGCCCGGCGGTGCCTGTGCGGCGAGCCGGAGCAGGGTGGGGCGGCTGCGCGGGGCGCCGCCGCCCGCCGCCGGCTCGTCGCCGGCCAGCGCGTCGGCGAGGATGAGGAAGGCGAGGTGGCCGGAGGGCCGGCTGGCGGGCTCGTGGGACATCTCGGCGATGGCGCGCAGCACCAGGGGAGCGTGCGTGTCGACGTCCTCCTCCATCAGGTCGGCGAACGCGTCGCCGATCTCGATGGCCACCTGGATGTGGTCGACGGTGCCGAGCCGGGTGAGGGCGAGCAGGGCCGCCGGGAGGTCGGCCCCGCCGCGGCACAGACCATGGGCACGGGCGGCCGCCGCCTGGAACTCCCAGGTGCCGCTCATGTACCAGCCGTCGACGAGGTTCCGTACCCCGGTGCGCAGCGCGGGGTCGCGGACGCACACGCGCAGGGCGTAGGCGATGGCCTCGCGGCGCAGGTAGCCGCTGTCCTCGTCCCGGACCCAGCCGGGGAAGACCTGGGTGGCGATGTGGTCGAAGGACTCGGTGGCGATCAGGCCGAGCGCGGTGCCGGCGAAGCTGCGCACCTGCTGCGAGGGCCGGTCGACCAACTCGCCCAGCCAGGCTATGAGTTCCTGCTGGATGCGGTACTCGGACCAGACGTGCCGGATGATCCGTGCCGGATAGTCGGCGTTGCGGTACTCGGCGACGGTGCACGGCAGCCAGCCGAAGTCGCCCCGGGTGACGGTGGAGTAGGTCCGGGCGCGCAGCTTCTCGGCGAACTGGCGGCTGGACTGGCTGAAGGGGTCCTGGCGCAGTGGTACGGGACCGTTCTCTACGCTGGCGGCGAGGACACCGCGGTCGCTGCGGAACCGGTTCAGCAGGGCGCTCGCGGCCAGCGACACATACTCCTGGGGCAGTCCGCCGAGAACGGCGAGGGCGATGGCCTGGGTGCGCAGCCCGGTGTCGCCGAGTCCCTCGAACCACTCCTCGGGGCCCTCCCCGGCGGTGCGGTCCATCCGGGCACGGACCCGTTCCGGCTCGACGGTGCCCTCGCGGTGCTCCAGTTCGAGGATCCAGGCCAGCCGGGCCGCGACACGGCAGGGTGCGCCCTGGTCCAGCAGCTCGGCGACGACGTCCGGGATGCCGTCCGTGGCCAGGAGGGCATCGGCCTCGTCCTCGCCCATCCGGTGCGACAGATGGGAGCGGAGTACGGCGTCCAGGGCGTCGGGCGGGGCCATGTGCTGCACGTACTCGCCGAGGTCGCGGTCGAGTTCGGTGTCCGGGCCCGCGATCACCACCACATGGGCCCCGGCGTCCCGCAGCAGGTCCTCCAGGCCGGCCAGCTGGGGGCCGCGCAGGGTGCCGAGGTCGGCGGGCCGGTCGACCCCCCCGGCGGCCGCCCCCCGCCGTGTTCTATCTGTTCGCCCCGTCCGGTCGGGGCCACGGCC
>NZ_JBHYKH010000648.1:0-4463 GCF_042741275.1 Streptomyces sp. NPDC058964 | reverse complement strand
GGGGGGCGCGGGGTCTGTTTAAAATCTTGGGGGGGGTCCCGCCCGGGGGCGGGGTGGGGCCCCCGCGCGGGCCGGGGGCGGGGAGAAGCGGGGGTTCGCTTGGCCACGACTCTGGTCAGGCCCCCTGTCGCACCCATGTGGTGGCACTGTGCTGTACCTGTGAGTGCGCGTGCCAGTTCGTCGCGGGGTCCGGCCGAGGCGCGACGGGGCCGGAGGCGGGCAGGTGCACCGTGAACACGGTCCGGCCCGGGACGCTGTCGACGGTGACGGCACCGCCGTGCGCGGTGGCGACCGCCTGCACGATGGCGAGCCCCAGGCCGGTGGACCCGGTGGACCGGGACCGCGCCGAGTCGCCCCTGGCGAACCGCTCGAAGACGTGCGGCAGCAGCTCGGGCGGAATGCCCTGGCCGTTGTCCTCGACGTCGACCCACATCCACGGGCCGCGCCGCTGCACGCGTGCGGTGACCGTCGTACCGGGTGGTGTGTGTTTGCGGGCGTTGCCCAGCAGATTGACCAGCACCTGCTGGATGCGTGCCGCGTCCGCCGACACCAGCGCCGGTTCGTCGGGCAGGTCCAGCCGCCAGTTGTGGTCCATGCCGGCCGCGCGCGAGTCGCTGATGGTGTCCACCACGAGCGGGACGAGATCGGTGCGCTCGAACTGGAGGGGCCGGCCCGCGTCCAGGCGCGCGAGCAGCAGGAGGTCCTCGACGAGCAGCGTCATCCGGCCCGCCTCGGACTCGATTCGGCCCAGGGCGTGCCGGGTGTCGGGCCCGACCTGCTCCCGTCCGCGCCGGGTCAGCTCGGCGTAGCCCCGGATGGAGGCGAGGGGCGTGCGCAGCTCATGGCTCGCGTCCGCGACGAACTGCCGTACCCGCATCTCGCTCTGCTGGCGGGCGTGCAGGGCGCCGTGCACATGGTCGAGCATCCGGTTGAGCGCGGCACCGACCTGCCCGACCTCGGTGTGCGGATCGGTCTCGGACTCCGGAACACGCTCGCTGAGGTTCACCTCGCCGGTGTGCAGGGGGAGTTCGGAGACCCGGGTGGCGGTGGCGGCGACCTTGCGGAGGGGGCGGGTGGCGATGCCGACGAGTGCGTATCCGGCCATGACGGCGGCGACGAGGCCGGCGACGGTGATGCTGATCTCGACGAGGATCAGGGTGTTGACGGTGCCGTCGGCGTCGGCCGTCGGCAGGGCGACGTAGTACGCGTCGGCGCTGTCGGGGCTGTGGACGTACTCGACGCGGTACTTCTCCAGGCCGGGGATGTCCACGGAGTGCGCCTTGAAGTCCTTCGGCACCGAGTTCAGGGCGGCCATCTGCGCCACGCTGAGGAAGGCGGCGTTCATCTGCTGGAAGGAGCCGTTGCTGTCGTTCTTCCGCTTGGCGACGGCCGCGGTGGTGACCTTGCCGTTCTCCACGTAGGCGGCGATGGTCTTTTCCTGCGTGGGAACGTTGATGACGAGGTTCTTCACCTTGGCACCGGCCGAGATCCCGAGGTTCCGGACGGCGCCCGGGGCCCCGGGGTCGGCGGGGTTCTTCACGCCCGGGTTCTTCGGCAGCATGTGGCCGCCCCCGGCACGCATGGCGGTGTCGTGGACCTTCTCGTCCAGCTGGTGGTAGAGGTGCTGCTTCAGCGCGACGGTGGTCACCGTGCCGATCACGGCGCACACCACGGCGATCAGCGTCACCGTCGAGACGACGAGCCGCGTCCGCAGGGTGCGCGGCTTACCACCTGCCCGCCTCTGCGTACGCGGCCGTCGTCGCCCGCTCATGACGCGGCGGGCTTGATCAGGTAGCCGGCCCCACGCCGGGTGTGGATCATCGGCTCACGACCGGCGTCTATCTTCCTGCGCAGGTACGAGATGTAGAGCTCGACCACATTGGCCTGGCCGCCGAAGTCGTACGACCACACCCGGTCCAGGATCTGCGCCTTGCTGAGCACGCGCCGCGGGTTGCGCATCAGGAAGCGCAGCAGTTCGAACTCGGTGGCCGTGAGGTGGATGTTGTCGCCGGCCCGCGAGACCTCGTGGCTGTCCTCGTCCAGAGTCAGGTCGCCGACCACGAGCACGGAGTCGGACCGCCGGTCGGCGGCGCCGGAACGGCGGATGAGCCCGCGCAGCCGGGCCACGACCTCCTCCAGGCTGAACGGCTTGGTGACGTAGTCGTCGCCGCCGGCGGTGAGCCCGGCGATCCGGTCCTCGACCGCGTCCTTGGCGGTGAGGAACAGCACCGGAACGTCGGGCAGCTCGCGCCGCAGGCGCCCCAGAACCGCGAGGCCGTCCATGTCGGGCAGCATCATGTCGAGGACGACGGCGTCGGGCCGGAACTCCCGGGCCGTCTGGACGGCTCCCTGGCCGTCACCCGCACTGCGGATCTGCCAGCCCTCGTAACGCAGGGCCATGGACAGGAGTTCGGTGATCGACAGCTCGTCGTCCACCACAAGCACTCGGACGGGGCTCCCGTCCGGCCTCAGCAGTTCGGTGCGCCCCTGGGGCGAGGTCGTGGTCATGGTGGACACCTTGTCGGCGTCCTCTGAGAACACGCTTTCACCAATCTGTGATTTCCCTGAGAAACACACAGGCGCCTCTCAGGAAACGCCTGGGAAGCCCTTGCCCGGCGATCAGCTTCGCGCGTGGCCGTGACTGTGCTCGACCCGCGCGACGTGGATCGAGTAGCGCTCGTACCAGTGCTCCCGGCCGTACTCCTTGGCCGCCCGGTGACGCGCGTCGCGCCGCCACCGGTCGATACCGGCCAGGTCCCGGAAATAGGCGACGGAGATCGCCAGACCACCGGGCGTGCGGGCCGAGTCCTCGCCGAGGAAGCCGGGGATGTCCTTGACGAGCTCGCCCAGCCGCTCTGCGGCGTGCCGGTATCCGTCGTCGTCCTCCTCGGTGCGTACGGAGGTGAACACGACCGCGTAGTAAGGGGTTTCATGGGCCGGGACGGGTGTGATCCGCTGATCGCTCATGTCCTCGACGATCGGCGGCCGGGCGGCCTGCGTCCATGGACCTTGCCCAAAGGGATCCGGAAGGGATCCAGCTCTTGACCTTTCGGCCTTCAGAACAGCCCGTCCTGGACGCCCGCCTCCACCCTGAACTCCCGTACCGGAAAGGTGAATCCACCCCCACCCGGCCCGGGACACAGCTGCCACCCCGTCATCAACCGCGTGTCGAGCACGACGACCCCGCGCGCCCCGGCCGCGATGTGCAGATCGGGCCCGGCGACGGCGATCAGCTCACCGCCGACCGTGCCGCCGGGGACCAGTTCGACGACCTCACCGAGTGCGGCGGGCAGCCCCTGGAGCCCGAACACCCCCGTGTGGTCGACCGGTTGGCACGGCTTGCGGGAGAGGGACTCGGGCCAGCCGGCGAGCGCGACGGCCCGCTCGTGCAACTCCCCGATCTCGGCGACCCGTTCGGCCTCCGTCGCCGGGAGCGCCGACCGTACGGCCCGCTTCTCGGCGTACGGGATCCGGTCGGGCACCTTGAGCGCCGCCCGCAGCAGCTCCTCCGTCCGCCGCGCGGCCATCAGCGGCCCGACTCCGAGCCAGCTGAAACACACGGCGCCCTGCTCCAGCAGCCGCGCGGAGCCCCGTTCGAGTGCGGTGATCCCGACCTTGATCATGCCGGGCCCGAACCAGGCCAGGTACACGTGGTACGGCCGGGGGTCGTCCGCGATCGTGTCCGCGGCGACGGAGTGCGCCCGGTCCAGCCGCGCGCACTCCTCACAGCGGGCTCCGGTGCTGCGCCCCGACACCCTCGCCCTCGTGGGACACGGATGCCCGCGCGCCCCCACGCACGTCCGCACGCCCCCGTCCACCACGCCGAAGGCGACGCGCTTGCCCCGGTGCAGCGCGCTGCGCCGTCCGCCGTCCCACACCAGCGCGGGTCCGTCCCCCGACCACCGCAGTCCCGTGCACTTCCATGCCTGTGCCATCACTCTCGAGAGTAGGCGTCGGCACTGACAACGCCCTCGGGCGAGGAAGGGCCGTACGGCGCACGAAGGCCCGAAGCCGCGACCGCCCGAGTCTGAGCCCCGTCCGGGTGGCGACCTCCTCCAGCCGGCACGGGACGGGTCCCCGCACCAGCGCGGGAGCCAGGTATGCCGCCACCGCGTGCACGTCATCCGTGACGACCAGGTTCTTCGCCCGCCAGACGGGGCCGGCAGCTCCTGGGGTGACATGGCCGGGGCCTCCTCCGCCGGAGGAGCGGTGCTGAACCGGTCGGCGATGCGTGAGGGAATTTACTCGCTTAATCTCTCACCGACCAAGAGAACGGTGAGCCACGCACACACCGTGATCACGTCCGCCTCGCGGCCGGCCCCAGCAGAACCACCGCGCTCCCGGAAAACGCCAGAGGCCCCGGATCTCCTTCCGTTCTAGTGGTCGTCGCAACACCCCAGTTCAAGGGGTGCGATGGACTTCGAGATCCGGAAGGATCGGCGGCCTCAGGGGCCGAGGAGGTT
>NZ_JBHYKH010000647.1:0-4468 GCF_042741275.1 Streptomyces sp. NPDC058964 | reverse complement strand
ACCCTCACCGACGAGGAGGCAGGCGCGGCGCGGGGGGGGGGGGCGGGCCGGCCCCGAACCCGCGCCCACCCCGGGCCCGGGTGGGGTGGTGACCGTAGGCGCCGGGCCCGCGCGCGCCCCCCCGCGGGCCCCCCCGCCACCGCCCCACCCAGAGCGCGATATAGCGACACCGGCCACCCCGCCCCCGGCCCGGCCCCCCACTTCCGCCGCGACGGACAGGAACTCGTCGTCACCCCGCGCAGGACCCTCCACAAGGGCCGGGAGTTCCGCGTCGAGGTCACCTACAACGGCACCCCCAAGCCGGTCACCGACCCGGACGGCTCCCAGGACGGGTGGATCCCCACCGACGACGGAGCCTTCGTCGCCGGCGAACCGCAGGGCTCCATGACCTGGTTCCCGGGGAACAACCACCCCAAGGACAAGGCCTCGTACGACTTCACGATCACCGTCCCCCAGGGACGCACCGCGGTCGCCAACGGCGTCTTCCTCGGGCAGAGCACCGCGCACGGGCACACCACCTTCCGCTGGCGCCAGACCGAGCCCATGGCCTCCTACCTCGCCACGGCCACCGTCGGGAAGTTCAAGGTCGAGCGGTACACCACCGGCGACGGCGTCCAGGTGTACAACGCCGTCGACCCGCGCGAGGCGAGCGCCGCCGCGCCCGTCCTCAAGAAGCTGCCGTCCGTCCTGGACTGGGAGAGCAAACTCTTCGGCCCCTACCCGTTCCGTGCCGCCGGCTCGATCGTCGACCGGGCGCCGGACGTCGGGTTCGCCCTGGAGACCCAGTCCCGGCCCGTCTACGACTCCGCGCCCGACCTCGCCACCCTCGTGCACGAGAGCGCCCACCAGTGGTTCGGCGACTCCGTCTCCCTGACCAGCTGGAAGGACATCTGGCTCAACGAGGGCTTCGCGACGGACGCCGTGTGGATATACAGCGTGCAGCTCGGGGGCGACAGCGCCCAGAAGACCTTCGACAAGCTGTACGCGCGCCCGGCCGGCGACGACCTGTGGGCCTTCCCGCCCGGCAACCCCGGCAGCGGCGCCAACATCTTCGGCACCCCCGTCTACGCCCGCGGCGCCATGGTCCTGCACGAACTGCGCAAGGCCGTCGGCGACCGGACGTTCCTGCGGATCCTGCGCACCTGGGCCACCGACCACCGCGACGCGCACGGAACGACCGCGCAGTTCGTGAAGCTGGCCGAGCGGGAGTCCGGCAGGGACCTCGACGCACTGTTCCACACCTGGCTGTTCACGAAGGGCAAGCCCGCCACGGCGTAGGAACGGCAGGACGGGGAACCTGACGAGTTCCTCACAAGTCTCGTTCATGGTCGGACCATGATCGATCGCAGAACCGCCGTGGCGCTCCTCGCATCCCCCCTGGTGCTCAGCGGATGCGGCGGCGCCGCGGCGGCCTCCCGCCCGGAGCCCGCCCTGCCCCCGGCTCCCGGTCCTGCATCGGCGCCCACGACGGCACCGCAGACCTCCGCGGCGCCGGCCCCGCGGCGGATACCCGGGCTCGGCCCCAGGACATGGGCCGCGATACCGGCGCGGTCGCGCCAGGTGGTCGTGGCGACCGGCCGCGGCAGGAACTCGCCCCTGTCCACGGTCGTGCTGTACGAGCGCACCGCCAACGGCTGGCAGGCGGGCGCCGGCGGACCCGGACACAACGCGCTGCACGGCTGGAGCGACCACCACATGGCCGGCGACCTGCGTTCCCCGGTCGGCGTCTACACCCTCACCGACGCGGGGGGCCGGCTCCCGTATCCCGGGACCCGGCTGCCCTACGATCACTCCAACGGCTTCGCCTCGACCGGCACCGGCTTCGAGGGCGAGCCGCTGACCGGCTCGTTCGACTACGTGATCGCCATCGACTACAACCGCGAACCCGGCACCTCACCCCTGGACTGGACCCGGCCCCTCGGCGCGAGCCGCGGCGGCGGCATCTGGATCCACGTCGACCACGGCGGCCCCACCCACGGCTGCCTCGGCATCGCGAAGGCGCACATGCGGGAACTGCTCCGGGCCCTCGACCCCCACCGGCACCCCGTCGTCGCCATGGGGTACGCCGACTGGCTCGCCCGCTGAACGCCTAGGATCTGCCCCGTGTGCGCACATGTGCTGGTCGCCGAGGACGACGAGATGCAGGCCGAACTCATACGCCGGTCGCTGATGGCCGAGGGCCACACCGCCACCGTGGTCCACGACGGCCCCGCCGCCCTGGACGCGGCCCGCAGACTCGGACCCGACCTCATGGTCCTCGACCTGATGCTCCCGGTGATCGACGGCTTCGGCGTGTGCCGGGTGCTGCGCGGCGGCACCGGTGACCAACCCGGCATCCCCGTGCTGATGCTCACGGCCCGCTCCGACGAGGACGACGTCCTGCTCGGCCTGGAGCTGGGCGCGGACGACTACATGACCAAGCCGTACAGCCCACGCGAACTGATGGCCCGCATCCGCACGGTCCTGCGGCGCAGCGGTCACGGCGCCGGCGCCCGCGAGGACCCCGCCGTACGCGCGGGAGGCATCTCCGTCCACCCGGTACGGCACGAGGTGCGCTGCGACGGCGTGCCGGTGGAGTGCACCCCGGCCGAGTTCCAGATCCTGCTGGCCATGGCCGGCGAGCCGGACCGGGTGTTCTCGCGGCGCCAGCTGCTGCAGTGCACCCGCGGCTTCGACCGGTCCTCCACGGAACGGGCCGTCGACGTGCACATCATGAACCTGCGCAGGAAGATCGAGGCCGATCCGCGCCGGCCGGCGCGGCTGGTGACCGTGTTCGGGGTCGGCTACAAGCTGACCGGCGGACGTCCGTGAAACGCCGGATACCGCTGCGCAAGCGGCTCCTGGTGCGGCTGTTGCTCGCCTCGGCCCTCATCGCGGTGTGCTCCGTGGCGGCCACCGCCTGGCTGGCGGTCACGACGACCACCAGCGCCCTGAAGGAGGAACAGGGCCAGGACCTCGCCGCCGACAACGACATCCTCGCCCGGCTCAGCGGGTACGCGGCGACCCACGCCGACTGGTCGGGGGTCCGGCGCACCGTCCGCGTGCTGGCCGACAGGACCGGGCGCCGCATCGCCCTCACCACCGCCGACCGCACCCTCCTCGCCGACTCCGCACCCCACGGCACCCCCCTGCCGCCCAGTCCCGCCGCCGCGGTGGACCCCCTGCACACGGACACCTACACGGACTCCGGGGCTCAGCTCAGCGGCATCGACCCCCGGGCGGTCGGCCCGTACCGGCTGCCGGCGAAGGAGCGCGAACGGCTGAACACGGTGGTCGGGAAACGGCAGTCGTGTTTCGACCGCTTCGGCATCCGCACCAAGGTCGAACGGACCCCGAGCGGCCGTCCCGTCCTCGTCGGCCTGGACGGCACGGACACCTCCCAGTACTACCTGGACGAGTGCGGTTACACCGGCTCCGCGACCACGACCGAACGCAAGGCGCTGAACTCGCTGACCGAAGGTACCCGGACCTGCCTGCGGGACAAGGGCCTGGACGGCGGGGCGCCCCTCTACCTCAACCTCGAAACCCGGGAGAACACGCCGACGAACCCGTTCGTCGTCGCCAAGTACGTGAGCAGGGCGGCCGGCGGTGCCGACGCCATGCGGACCGTCCAGGGCTGTATCGACAGCGCCCGCCGCGCCCAGCTCGACCCGTACGTCGCCCCGGTGGCCGAGCTGTTCCTCGGCATCGGGGACCGGAGCGCGCCCCGCTTCGACATGTCGCCGGCCAACAAGGCCAAGGTCGTCGGCGCGGCCGGTCTCGTGCTCGCCTTCACCGTCGCCGTCACGGCCGTCGTCGCGACCCGGCTGGTACGGCCCCTGCGCGCGCTGACCGAGGCCGCCCAGCAACCGCCGCAGCTGCATGTGCGGGTGCCGCTGACCACCCGGGACGAGACCGGCATCCTGGCGGAGGCGTTCAACGACCTGACCGAGCGCCGGGAACGCCTGGAAGCCCAGCGCAGGGAGATGGTGAGCGACATCGCCCACGAGCTGCGCAGTCCGCTCACCAACATCCGCGGCTGGCTGGAGGTCACCCGGGACGGCCTCGTGGACCCCGATCCCGCGCTGCTCGACTCGCTGCACGAGGAGGCCCTGGTGCTCCAGCGCGTCATCGACGACCTCCAGGACCTGGCGGCCGCCGACGCGGGCACCCTGCGACTGCACCGCGAGCCGGTCCGCGCCGACGAGCTGCTCGCCCAGGTCGCCGCCGCCCACGGCGTGGCCGCCGACACCGCCGGGGTCGCCCTGCGCGCCGAGGCGGACGGCGACCCGTGGCTGGACGCCGACCCGGTGCGCATGCGGCAGGCCCTCGGCAACCTGGTCGCCAACGCCCTGCGGCACACGCCCGCCGGCGGCACGGTGACCCTGGCCGCCCGCCGCGACGGCGACCGGGTCGTCTTCACGGTCACCGACACCGGTACGGGCATCGGCCCGGACGACCTGCCGCACGTCTTCGACCGGTTCTGGCG
>NZ_JBHYKH010000646.1:0-4499 GCF_042741275.1 Streptomyces sp. NPDC058964 | reverse complement strand
TCAACGGGTTGGGCGACAACCCGGGGCTGCCTTGCGGGTTTTGCCGCCGGCGCCGCGGGTCCGGGTGGCGTTCCCGCGGGCCCGTGATCACCGGGGGGGCGCCGCCCTGGCCCGCGGGGGGGGCCGCGTCTATTCGGGTGCGCTGCGCCGTCAGCTCGGCCCGCAGGGCCGTCAGGGCGTGCTCCAGCGCGATGCCCGCGGGCGTTCCGGCGGTCTGCGGTTGCTGCGGGCCCGGTACGACGACGTGGGGATGCGCGAGCTGCTGGGCGGCGGCCGGGATGCGCCGTGCCGCGAGATGCTCGATCTCGGCGGTGAACGCCTGCTGCGCGCTTTCCAGTCGGGCCCGTGTCTCGGTCAACTCGGCTCGCAGCGCCGCCTTCTGGCGCCGGGACCGCAGCAGACCGCCGCCGAGCGCGAGCGCGGACAGCGTTCCGGCGGCGAGACCGCCGGCCGCCAGGTCCGGTAGTTCGATCATCGAAAGGGCTTCCAGGGAAGTCGGGCGGGGGAGGGCAGGGGGAGTCCATGGCGCTCACTGAAAGCGCTCGGAGCACAGTACACACCGTCATCGACCGACCTCGCACGGTCGGAGAAGAACTCGCTCCGAATCTGCGCTGAATCTGTTCGCTTCTGTGTCGACTGTCTGAATTGCCATGTCCACACGGCCGGGTGGCGGCGTCGGCCCCGCTTTCGGGTGACCCCGCCGCTTGTCTGCCTGGGCACCGGCCGCCGGTGGCGCAGCATCGCAGTCGGCCGGGCACGACTGCCCGGTGCGTCGTCCGCCGGGAGTACGCCGTGCACATCCTGCTCGTGGCCAGCGCCTTCAACAGCCTCACCCAACGCGTCCACGCCGAGCTGCGCGACCGCGGTCACGTCGTGGCGGTCGAACTCGCGCTGCCGGGCCACTCCCTGGCGGAGGCCGTCGCGCGGCACGACCCGCAGCTGATCCTCGCCCCGATGCTGAGAACGGCGATTCCCCGCGAGGTGTGGTCCGCCCGGCCCTGTTTCGTCGTGCACCCGGGACCGGCCGGGGACCGGGGTCCCTCCTCGCTCGACCGGGCCGTCCAGGAGGGCGCCGGCCAGTGGGGAGTGACGGTTCTCCAGGCGGTGGAGGAGATGGACGCCGGTGACGTGTGGGCGACCGTACGGTGCCCGGTCCCGCCGGTGTCCAAGAGCGACCTGTACCGGGGCGAGATCGCCGACGCCGCGCTGGCGGCCGTCCTGCTCGCCGTGGACCGCTTCGCCTCCGGGAGCCACACCCCGCTGACGCAGGGCGCCGGTCGGGCCCGTCCGTACCTCGACCAGAGCCTGCGGCGCATCGACTGGTCCGCGGACTCCACCGACACCGTCCTGCGCAAACTCCGGGCGGCGGATTCACAGCCCGGCGTCCTCGACACCCTGCTCGGCGACGAGTGGTACCTGCACGGCGGCCATCCCGAGGACGGCCTGCGCGGCGCTCCGGGCGCCCTGCTCGCCACCCGCGCCGGGGCGATCTGCCGGGCCACGAAGGACGGTGCCGTGTGGATCCCGGAGCTCCGGCACCGGCGCGGTCCCGGACGGCCGCGCGCCTTCCGGCTGCCCGCGGTGACCGCCCTCGGCGACCGCCTGCCACCCCTGCCGGAACTCCCCGCACCGCCCGCCTGCGCCGCACAGACCTGGACGGACATCCGCTACCGGGAGGCCGGGAGCGTCGGATTCCTGTCCTTCTCCTTCCCCGGCGGCGCCATGAGCACCACCCAGTGCCGACGCCTGCTCGCCGCGTACCGCGGGGCGTGCGCACGCCCGACCACCGTGCTGGTGCTGGGCGGGCAGCGGGACTTCTTCTCCAACGGCATCCACCTGGGCGTCATCGAGGCCGCCGCCGACCCCGCCGCGGAGTCCTGGGCGAACATCAACGCCATCGACGACCTGGTCGAGGCGGTCCTGACCACCACCGACCGGCTCGTGGTCTCGGCCGCCGGCGGCAACGCGGCGGCGGGCGGCGTGATGCTCGCCCTGGCGGCCGACGAGGTGTGGTGCCGCGCCGGGTCGGTGCTCAACCCGCACTACCGGCTCATGGGCCTGTACGGCTCCGAGTACTGGACGTACACGCTGCCCCGCCGGGTCGGCGCGGCCACGGCGGGCCGGCTCATGAGCGAGGCCCTGCCGGTGACCGCCACGAGCGCCGCACGCCTGGGCCTCGTCGACCGCGTCGTCGACTGCGGTCCCGGGGACTTCGCCGCCGAGGTGGGCGCGCTGGCCGCCCGGCTGGCCGCGCTGCCCGGCACGGCCTCCCGGATCGCGGCGAAGAAGGAGTCGCTGGACCGTCAGGAGAGCACCGAGCCCCTCGCCGCGTTCCGGGAGCGCGAGCTGGCCCGGATGCGCCGCACCTTCGACGACCCCCGGGCCCCGTACCACGCGCTGCGCCGCGCGTTCGTCCGCAAGGAGCACCCCGCCGGAACACCGCCGCACCTCGCCGCAGGCACCGGCGCGCGGGGCGCCGTCGGACCGGACGCGTCCGGGGCCCGTGTCACCGGAACGGACGCAACCAGCGTCACGTCTCGGCCTGCCGGCTGGTAGCAAGAAATACAGAAAAGCATCGAAATACCTGATTTCATCTCATACCTCCCCAAGGAGGCGGTCCCATGACACCGGCGACGCCCGACACGGCCGGCACGACGCAAACCGCTGGTAAGCCCGCCGACGAGACGCCCACGATCCACATTCTCTGGATCAACGCCGGACTGAGCTGCGACGGCGACTCGGTCGCGCTCACGGCCGCGATGCAGCCGAGCATCGAGCAGATCGCGCTCGGCGTGCTGCCGGGGCTGCCGAAGATCGAAGTCCACTGGCCCCTGATCGACTTCGAATGCGGGCCGGTCGGCGGTGCCGACACGTTCATCGAGTGGTTCTTCAAGGGTGAGCGCGGCGAGATCGACCCCTTCGTGCTGGTCGTCGAGGGGTCCATCCCCAACGAGGCGATCAAGCCCGAGGGGTACTGGTGCGGCTTCGGCGACGATCCCGCCACCGGCCAGCCGATCACCACCAGCGAGTGGATCGACCGGCTCGCTCCCAAGGCCCTGGCCGTCGTCGCCATCGGCACCTGCGCCACCTACGGCGGCATGCACGCCATGCAGGGCAACCCGACCGGCGCCATGGGCGTGCCCGACTACCTCGGCTGGGACTGGAAGTCCAAGGCCGGCATCCCCATCGTGTGCGTCCCGGGCTGTCCGATCCAGCCCGACAACTTCGCCGAGACACTCACGTACCTGCTCTACCAGGCGGCCGGCTCGGCCCCGATGATCCCGCTGGACGACAAGCTCCGCCCCTCCTGGCTGTTCGGTGCCACCGTGCACGAGGGCTGCGACCGCGCCGGCTACTACGAGCAGGGCGACTTCGCCTCGACGTACGACTCGCCCAAGTGCTCGGTCAAGCTGGGCTGCTGGGGCCCGGTCGTCAAGTGCAACGTGCCCAAGCGGGGCTGGATGAACGGCATCGGCGGCTGCCCGAACGTCGGCGGCATCTGCATCGCCTGCACCATGCCCGGCTTCCCGGACAAGTTCATGCCCTTCATGGAGCAGCCCCCCGGCGCGACCCTCTCCACCACGGCGAGCGGCGCCTACGGCGCCGTGATCCGCAAGCTGCGCTCCGTCACCCTCCACACCGTCGACAAGGAGCCGAAGTGGCGCCACAAGGGCCGCAAGCTCACCACCGGATACCGGCGTCCGTGGTGAACGCCCGACGCGCCTGAACCCGCCTCCGCCCTCCTCCCGACCCCCCCGTCACACGAAGGACAGCACACAGACCATGACCCCGAAGACCAAGGCGGCCGGCGACGGCAGCGGCCTGATGGAGATGTCCTGGGACCCGATCACCCGGATCGTGGGCAGCCTGGGCATCCATACGAAGATCGACTTCAAGCAGAAGCGGGTCGCCGAGTGCTACAGCACCTCGTCGGTCTTCCGCGGCTACAGCGTCTTCATGCGCGGCAAGGACCCACGCGACGCCCATTTCATCACCAGCCGCATCTGCGGCATCTGCGGCGACAACCACGCGACCTGCTCGGTGTACGCGCAGAACATGGCCTACGGCGTGAAGCCCCCGCACCTCGGCGAGTGGGTCATCAACCTCGGCGAGGCGGCCGAGTACATGTTCGACCACAACATCTTCCAGGAGAACCTGGTCGGGGTCGACTACTGCGAGAAGATGGTCAAGGAGACGAACCCCGGCGTCCTCGAACTCGCCGAGCGCACCGAGGCCCCGCACGCCGGGGAGCACGGCTACCGCACCATCGCCGACATCATGCGGTCCCTGAACCCCCTCGAGGGCGAGTTCTACCGCGAGGCGCTCCAGGTCAGCCGCTACACCCGCGAGATGTTCTGCCTGATGGAGGGCCGCCATGTGCATCCCTCCACGCTGTACCCGGGCGGCGGCGGCCCCAACGCCGCCGAACAGCGCGTCACGGACAAACACACCCGGCTGATGCGCTCAGTGGAGTTCAGTAAGAGGGTGGTCCCGCGCCA
>NZ_JBHYKH010000645.1:0-4500 GCF_042741275.1 Streptomyces sp. NPDC058964 | reverse complement strand
GTCCTGGAGGCCTGCCGGCGCGGCCTGGACGTCCTCGACGACCACCGGATGACGCTGGGGGCCTCGGAGTTGCGGGCGCGGGCCACCGCGCAGGGCGCGGAGCTCGCCGCGCTGGCCCAGCAGGCCAGTCTCGCGCAGGGCGGCCCCCGTCGGCTGCTGGTGTGGAGCGAGCGCTGGCGGGCCACGGTGCTGTCCACGCCGCCGACCCGGCCGCCCGCCGACCCGGCGCTGCTCAGCGGTCTGACCGCGTTCCGGGAGATCGCGGCCCGCGCGGAGTCCGCGCGGATGGACGGCCGTCCGGTGCCCGCGCTGGAGCGTGAACAGCGGCGGCTGGAACGGGAGATCCGCTCCCGCACCCACCACATGCGCGGCGACGCGCCCGGCTACGGCGACCGCTTCGACGCGGGCCGGCTGCTGGACCGGCTCGGCGACGGGCGGCTGGTGGAACTCGCGGTGCTCGACGGGCGGGTGCACGTGCTGCTGTGCGGGCAGGGCCGGGTACGGCGGTTCGAGGGCGGGATGCTCGCGGAGGCGGTGGCCGAGGCGGAGTATGTGCAGGCGGGCCTGCGCCGCCTGGCGCACCCGGGGGCCGAGGGCAGGCTGCCGCTGGTGGAGAGCGCGGGGCACCGGCTGGAGGAGCTGCTGCTGGGCGGGGCCGTACCGCACCTCGGTTCCGGGCCGGTCGTGGTGGTCCCGCCCGGCGCCCTGCATCGCGTGCCCTGGGCCCTGCTGCCCTCGCTGCGGGAGCGGGTGCTCAGCGTGTCGCCGTCGGCGGGCAGCTGGCTGCGCGCCCGGGAGACGGAGCCGCCGGCCGGCGGCGCGCACGTCCTGGTGCGCGGACCGGGTCTGGCCACCGGCGGCGCCGAGGTGCCCGAACTGGCCGACCGGTACGGCACCGCCAAGGTGCTGGAGCACGACGACGCGCAGGTGCCGCGGGTGCTGGACGAACTCGACGGCGCGGCGCTGGCCCACATCGCGGCGCACGGCACGTTCCGCGCGGACAGTCCGCTGTTCTCCTCGCTGCGGATGGCCGACGGCCCGCTCATCGTGCACGACTTCGAGCGCCTCGCGCGCAGCCCGTACCGGATCATCCTGTCCAGCTGCGACACCGCGCGGCTCGCCTCGGTCGGCGCCGACGAGCTGCTCGGTCTGGTCACCGCGCTGCTGCCGCTGGGCACGGCCGGGGTGGTGGCGAGCAGCGCGCCGGTCAACGACGCGGCCGTGGTGCCGCTGATGCTCGCCCTGCACAAGGGGCTGGACGCCGGTCTCTCCCTGGCCGAGGCCCTGCGCGACGCCCGGGCCGCGCTGCCCGGCGACGCGGTGCACCAGGCGACGGGGTGGGCGTTCGCGGCGTTCGGCGCGGCATGACGCGGTTTTCGCGGGCCACCCGGTTCAGGCGGACTCCGTGCCCGGCAGCTCGACCAGCCACGGCAGGGCGCCCCGGTCACCGGCGCCCAGGCGGGTGTAGGCGCCGTAGAGGTGGTTGCCGACGGTCCGGACCGACAGGGTCAGCCGCTCGGCGATCTGCCGGTTGCTCAGCCCCGAGGCGGCGAGGGTGACGATCTGCCGTTGCCGTGCGGTGAGTTCGCCCAGGACCAGGCCGGCCAGGGCCGGGGTGCGGGCGCCCTGGCAGTGGCGGGCCAGGGCGACCGCACGGGTGCGGGACGCACGGGCGGCGTGCGGGTCGCGGTGCGCGCGGACGGCCTGGGCGTGCGCCTCGGCCGCGAACAGCAGGAAGCCGCGCTCCGCCAGTGCCTCGGCGGCACGGTCGAGGGCGGCCCCGTCGGCCCGCGCCAGCGCGTCGGCGTGACGTGCGAACACGCCGCCGGCGGGCAGCGGTTCGGCGATCCGCTCGGGCTCGCCGAGGCGTACGGCCTCGTAGCGCACGTACACGTCCTCCCCGGCGGTCCCGCGCGGGCTCTCGGCGGTGCCGTGCGGGGTGCCGTTGGGTGCCGCCCTCTCGTCCGCAGCCGTCGTCACGCTCAACTGCGCTACCGCCTGGCCGAGTTCGCTGCGGCACTCCGCGTCACCCGGTGCCCGTCGCAAGCCCTCCCCCGCCCAGGCCGCCGCTTCCCGCAGCTCCCCCCGGAGCCGCGCGTACCGGGCGCGTACGGCCGCGTAATCCGCCGGCACCGGCACGCCCTCCTCTGTCAGCCACTCCCCCACGTGCGTCGGCGGCCGCCGTACGTCCATGGCCCGGATCCCGTGTGCCAGCGCGTCCCGTTCGGCCGCCAGGGCCGCTCGGCACCGTTCCGGTGTGCGGGCCAGCCGTCGGGCCCGCAGCCGCCCGGCGGTGGCCCGCAGCGCCGGGCCGTGCAGGGGGTGGGCCAGATGGGCGGCGCCCCGGTCGTCGATACGGATCAGACCCTCCGCCTCCAGGTGCTCCAGGGCGTCCAGGTCGAGGTCGTCCGCCTGCGGCGGGAGGGGTTCGGCGAAGGCGAGGTGTTCCAGGGCCGCGCGCTCGGCGGGGTCGCGGCGGTCCAGCAGGGCGGCGGCGCGCTCGCGCACGGTGGGCGTCACCGGCAGCGGGCCGCGCCACGCCCACTCGTCCGTCCCCGGGACGCGGGTCAGCCACTCGGACTCGCGCAGTGCGACCAGCAGTTCGCGCATCAGCCGCAGGTCACCCGCGCAGACCCGGTGCAGCCGGTTCACGGTGAGCGGCTCCAAAGCTCCCCCCAGGGAGAGGAGTTGTGCGGTCGCCTCCCGGGGCAGGGGTTCCAGCGCAAGCCGCGGCAGGAGTTCACCGGTCCACAGCCGGGACACGGCACCGGGTACGGGGGCGCCGTCCGCGGCGACCACGACGAGGCGCGTGTGCCCGGGTACGGCGAGCTGGTGGACCAGGGCGGCCGAGGCCTCGTCGAGCAGATGGGCGTCGTCCACCACCAGCACTCGTACTCCGGACAGGATCCGCACCGCCCGGGGCAGCGAGACGGACTCGGGCAGCAGGTGCGCGAACGCGGCGAAGGGCAGCCCACGGGACTCTGGCGTCCCGGTGACCCGGGCGCCTTCGGTGCCGCGCACGGCCTCGGTGACGAGCCGGGTCTTGCCGAAGCCTCCCGGCCCGGTCACCACGATGCCGTGGCGTCCCGCGGTCAGGGACCGGCGGATCAGCTCCAGTTCGTCCTGCCGGCCGGTGAACGGCCAGGGCAGCTCGAGGGTCTTCGCGTCCTGTGCGTGAGTCGTCACGTCATGAAGAGTCCCCTTACTCAACCCTGATACAGGGGCACTTGAGTAGCCCCCGACTCAGGCGCCCGGGACGGGCCGGCGGCAGGCTTGGCCCATGACCCAGCGCTACTGCTCGCTCCCGCAGCAGTCGGCCCCGTCCTACGCACCGGGGCTGGCCGCCGAGCGGCTGAGCGCGCTGCTGAGCGGGCGCCAGATGTGGGTCAACGGCACGGTCCTGCACTACTACTTCTTCGACGCCGGCACCGACGCCTCGGTGATCCCCGTCCCGGGGACCGGGGAGACCCGGCGGGTGCCGTGGCCCGGCGCCGAGGAGCAGCGGGACGTCGTGCGCGAGTGCTTCCGGGAGTGGCGGGACCTCGGCATCGGTGTGACGTTCGCCGAGGTCACCGACCGCCGGGAGGCCGAGCTGAGGATCGGCTTCCAGCCCGGCGACGGCTCCTGGTCGGCGGTGGGCCGGGACGCGCTCTCGGTCGGTCTGAACGAGCGCACCATGAACCTGGGCTGGGACCTGACCGCGCCGGGACAGCGCGGTACGGCCCTGCACGAGATCGGGCACGCGCTCGGCATGCTGCACGAGCACCAGAGCCCGTTCGCCGGCATCCACTGGGACGACGAGGCCGTGTACGCCGATCTGGCGGGCCCGCCGAACTTCTGGAGCCGGGACAAGACGTTCTTCAACATCCTGCGCAAGCTCGACCCGTCCGAGGTCAACGGCTCGGTGTGGGACCCGCAGTCCATCATGGAGTACCCCTTCTCGTCGGGGCTGATCCTGGAGCCGGAGCAGTTCCGGCGGGGCCTGCACCCGCCCGGCACGCTGTCCCCGGCCGACAAGGAGTTCGTGCTCCGCTGGTATCCGCCGGCCGACCAGCCCCGCCCGGCCGCGCTGGTCCCGTTCCGTTCCGCGCCGCTGCGCCTCGGCCCCGGCGAGCAGGCCGATTTCACGGTCGAGCCGCCGGAGACCCGCGAGTACAGCGTGGGCACCTTCGGGGACGGCGACAGCGTGGTGGTGGTGTTCGAGGAGCGGGACGGCGAGCCGCGCTACCTGTGCGGTCAGGACGACGGGGGCGCGCCGCACAACGCCACGGTCAGGGTCCGGCTCGTCAAGGGCCGCCGCTATTTCGTCCGCGTCCGCCTGTACTCCACGTGGGGTTCGGGAGAGACGGCCGTCATGTGCTGGTGACAGCACGGGCCGCCGCGCGGATGTCCGGGCCACAGTCCGGCGCCGGGGGAGCGGGCGGAAACGTCGGCTTCGGGGGAGTGCTAAGGTTGACGCCGGCCCCCGGGCTAAGGGCGTTCAGGTTCCGAGAGAATACG
>NZ_JBHYKH010000644.1:0-4501 GCF_042741275.1 Streptomyces sp. NPDC058964 | reverse complement strand
GGGGGTCGCGCGCTCGGCCCCCCGGCGGCGCGCATGGCGGGGGTGTGCCGCGGGCGCTGCGTGGGGGGGGGGGGGGGGGGTTGGGGCCCCCCACCACCCCCCCGGCGCCGCCGCCCCCACCGCCAGAACCGCGGCGGCGGTGACCCATATTCGCCGGGCACGGACCACTGTTTCCCCTCCTTGGGCCGCGAGTCCGGACACCCCGGCCGTCCCGGGGGTCCCTCGCGCCCCGGAGGACGGGAAGGAGTGTCTGTGGGTTGCCTGTGAGGGCGGGGTGAACGCGGACTATGGCCGAGACCGGTGGGGAAGTCGGCGACATCCGGACCTGCCGGCGGGCCGGGGGAACGGACCGTCAGGTCCAGGCGCGGTACGGCTCGTCGAGCAGCTGGAAGACCGGCTCGCCCCGGACCGGATCCTCGGCCGTGGACAGCCGCACACGATCGCCGCTGTGGATCCCCACCGGCGGGCCCATGACCCGGCCCCGGACGACGAATCCCTCGGCCATCTCTATCAGCGACACATTGCGCGCGGCGGGCGTGTTGCGGTGCACCACGGTGGAGTGCCGGACCGTCCCGGTGCCCTCGCTGCGCTCCGTGCGCAGCTCGCTGCCCTGGCACACCGGACACAGCAGCCGGTGGTACATGGCGGTGCCGCACCAGGTGCAGCGCTGGTAGACGATGGCGTCCTTGGCGGCGGCCGTCCCGGGGTCGAGAACGCCCGTCGCGGAGCCGGCCGCCGGACGAACGGCGCTCCCTGAGTGGTGGTACACGCTGGTCAACTCCCTGCGCTCGGCCGGAATCCCGCGTGCAGGCGCGCGGGCCGTGCACGCGAGTGCGGCTCACCGTGCCACCGTGCACGCCCACAGAGTATGGCACTCAGTGCCACTCGTAAAGGTACTCCGTACCCGGATTTTCAGTCGCGGCGGTCGGCGCCGAGCGCGGACTCGATCTCCCGCACCATGCGCCACAGCGGGACCCCGCGCCGGGAGACGAGCACGACCACGTCCTCGGGCTGCCCGGGACCCTCGAGACGCACCGTGCGGACCGGGGCCTCGGGGCGCGGTCCGGCGGGCGCCTGCGCGCCGGGCGCGCCGAAGGCGGACTGCACATAGCCGAGCGCGTGGTCCACCGTGGCGCCCGCGTCGCCCTCGCCGTCCGAACGCAGCCAGGAGCGCAGTGCGTTGTTGTGCGCCGCGACCACCGCGGCCGCGATCACGTCCGCCCGGAGTGTCCCGTCGGGCCGGCCGGCGAACCGGCCGCGCAGGTACTCGGCCAGTGCGCGCTCGTAGCGCCACACCACCGACAGCTCGTACGCGCGCAGCCCCGGCACCTGCTTGGTGAGCCGGTAGCGCTGCACCGAGAAGGTGGGGTTCTCGGCGTACATCCGCAGCACCAGCCGGGCCGCGTCGCAGACCCGCCGTACCGGCTCGTGGTCCGCGCCGCTCGCCGCCAGAAAGGCGGTCATGTCGGCCAGGCAGCGCTCGTGGTCGGGGAAGACCACGTCCTCCTTGGAGGGGAAGTAACGGAAGAACGAGCGCCTTCCGACCCCGGCGAGTGCCACGATGTCGTCGACCGTGGTCTGTTCGTAGCCGCGTTCCAGGAAGAGCTGGAAGGCCGCCGCGACCAGGGCGTCCCGCATGGGCGGCTTCGCGGACGGTGCCGCGCTGCTGGTGCTCATGGACGCGAACGTAGCACTCGGCCGGTGGATCTGGCACTCAGTGCAGGGTGTAGGGGGAACTGAGTGCTTTCCGTTGTCGCCCCTCAGGCCGGGGTCACCTCCACCGGGAGCCGCTCGATGCCGTTGACGAGGTCCGAGCGGACGCGCGGGACCTCTCGGGAGAGACGGATGTCCGCGGGCCGGGGGATCGGTTCCCCGAACATGATGCCGATCTGGGTGCGGGCAAGCAGGTCGCCCGGGCGCAGACGGGGGCTGCCCCTGCCGAAGGTCACGGGGCGTTGTTCCGGCGGGCGACTCGGCCGCCCCGGGCTGGTTCACGGCCGTGCAGCGGCACCCGGAGGACACGGCGCACCAGGACCCCACCCAGCAGGCACTGTTCGACGCCCTGGTCCGGGCCGCAGGCACCCGGCCGTGACCACGTCCTTCGAGGTCACTCCTTGGGCCGCCGCCCGCTGCGCCGGGGAGCGGGCTCGGCGCCGCCCAGCTCCCGGCGTCGGCGCTCGCCGTGCTCCTCCACCTGGAGGACGACCTGCGCAGCCCCTGAGCGAGGCTGCGGCACTCGGCGTCGTCGAGCCGCCCGGTGACGAACGCCTCCTCCTCGTTGAACTGCGGGAACACCGCGCTGCATCAGCTCCTCGCCCTTGTCGGTCAGGCTCAGCACGACCAGCCGGACGTCGTCCGGATGCCCGGCCCGGCTCAGCAGCCCGCGCGACTCCAGGGTGCGTGCCACGCCCGTGAGCGTGCCCTTGGAGATCCCGGCCCCCTCCGCCACGTGCCGGGTCTCCGACTCGCCCCACACCCACACCACCCACAGCACGACGAACGCCGTCCAGGTCAGGCCGGAGCCGCGCAGCACGGAGTTCTCCAGGTGCTGCCGCACCGCCGAGGCCGCCCGGTGGACATCGGCCACGGCGGCCATCTGGTCCCGGCGGACCGGAATGCCGCCGAGCTTCTCCGAGGCGAGCCGCTCGGCTTCGGTGATGGATCGCCGGCCGGGCACGGGCGCTCCTTCGGGCCGATGAGCGGGACACCGCACGGGCGGGCCCCGGCCATGGGTGATCGTTCGGGCCCAAATTGTGCGAAGGCCCAGGGCCCCGGCGAGAGCCGCCCGCGCCCGACGTAACCTTTCCGCACATCCCGCCGCCCGAGGAGATCCCGCATGTCCGCAGCCCGCCCCCGCATCCTCTACGTCACCGACCTGGCGTACCGGGCCCGCGGGCGCCGCTACTGCGACGAGGACATCTTCCTCACCTCCCGGCTCGGCGCACACTTCGACCTGGCCCTGTGCCATCCGTCGGCCGCGGCCGGCCTCATGGACGCGTTCGACGCCGTCGTGGTCCGCAACAGCGGTCCGGTTCTGGCGTACCAGGAGGACTACGAGGCCTTCCGCGCCCGTGCCCTCGGCAGCGGCACACGGGTGTACAACCAGCTCACCGGCCGGGCGGACATGGCGGGCAAGCAGTACCTCCTCGACCTGAGCGCGGCGGGCTTCCCCGTCATCCCCGCGGTGGACCGGACCGAGGACCTGCACCGGCTGCCCGCCGCCGAACGGTACGTCGTCAAGCCCAGGCTCGGCGCCGACTCGATAGGCCTGGAGATCGTCACCGCCGACCGGCTGGCCGCCCTGGCCGACGGGAGCGTGCTCGTCCAGCCGTGCGTCGACTTCGCGTACGAGGTGTCGTTCTACTTCGTCGACCACGGCTTCCAGTACGCCCTGTACGCGCCGGACCCCGACCGGCGCTGGAAGCTCGAGCCCTACGAGCCGACCCCCGAGGACCTGGAGTTCGCCCGGCGCTTCATCGACTGGAACGGCATCGAGCACGGCATCCAGCGGGTGGACGCCTGCCGCGCCCCCGGCGGCGGTCTCCTGCTGGTCGAACTGGAGGACCTCAACCCCTATCTGTCCCTCGACGCCCTCACGGAGGAGGCCCGGGAGGCCTTCGTCACCGCCATGACGGAGTCGCTGCAGCGCTTCGTCCGGGACGGGTCCGGCCCGGCCCGGCGCTGAACCGGCGGGCCGCCGCTTCCGTATCTCTCCCCGGGGACCGCGGAAGGAGAGCAGCGTGTCGACACCGCCCGACCCTGAGCAGCCGCACCCGGGCCCGGTCCTGGAACCCGTCCGAGTCCTGCGCCTCCGCCAGTTCGACGCGCTCGCCGAGCTGATGCGGGAGATGCGCCAGGACGCGGAGGACGCGCAGGACGCGCAGGGCACGGAAGGCTACGAGGCCGTCGCGCCCGAGCGGTGGCACGACGACGCCGAGGACGAGACCCGGGAACTGCCTCCCGTCTCCAAAGACCCGCGCGCGACGGCGGACGACGGCCGCTTCGGTTCCGGCTCCGGGCTGCGCCGGGCCTCCGTCGTGGTCGCCGTGGCCGCGGCCGCACTGGTCGGCTTCGGCTGCGCCCTGCTGCTGCCCGGCCGGGGAGACGCCGCCACGGTGAGCCGGCCGTCGAGGCCGCCGGCGACCGCCCCCGCCCCCGCCACTGCCGACGCCACCGCCACCGCGGGCGCCATCGACCCCGACGGGGCCGGGACCCTGCGCGAGGGCGACAGCGGCCCCGAGGTCACCGAACTGCAGGAACGCCTGCTGCGCATCCCGGACGTCTACCGCGACGGCTCCACCGACGGCCGCTACGACTCGGTCCTCACCGCGGCGGTGGCACGCTTCCAGCTCTGGTACGGCGTCCAGGGCGACGAGTCCGGTGTGTACGGCGACGACACCCGCCGGGCGCTGGAATCCCGCACGAACCTCTACGGCGGCTGACGGGCCGCTCCGCACAAGGCGTCGCTGCCGGTCACCCGGTGGGATGACGCAGACCCCCG
>NZ_JBHYKH010000643.1:0-4515 GCF_042741275.1 Streptomyces sp. NPDC058964 | reverse complement strand
GCCTCACCGCGGGCCTTCAGCGCCTCGGCCTCGGCGCCCGCGGCCGTCTTGACCCGCGTCGCCTCGGCCGCCGCCGCGAGCTCCGTCTCCTTCGCCTTGGCCTGGGCCCCCGAGATGCGCGCGTCACGTTCGGCCTCGGCCAGCGTGCGCTTCTCATAGGCCTTGGCGTCGGCCGGCTTGCGCACATCCGCCTGGAGCTGCTGCTCCCGCCGGTGTGCCTCGAGTTCGGCGACCCGTGTCTCCTGGACCACGACCTCCTGCCGGGCGGCCGCGTCGGCGAGCGGACCGGCCTGCCTGGCCTTCGCCCCCGCCTTGTCCCGCTCGGCCTGGTAGCCCGCCTGGAGGATCTCGCTGTCCCGGGTGGCCTCGGCCATCCGGGCGAACGACTGCTGCTCGGCCTCGGTGGCGAGACGATTCGCCTCCGCCTGCGCGATGCGTGCGTCGCGCTGGACGGCCGCCGCGTGCGGCATCGCCAGGTTCTGGATGTACCCGGTCGGGTCCTCGATCTCGTGGATCTGCAGCGAGTCGACGATCAGGCCGAGCTTCTCCATCTCCGTGCCGCAGGCAGCGCGGGTCTGCCCGGTGAGCTTCTCCCGGTCGCGGATCATGTCCTCGACCGTCAACCCGCCCACGATGGACCGCAGATGACCGGCGAAGACGTTGTGCACCCGCTCCGACATCATCCGCTGCTGGTCCAGGAAGCGGCGCGCCGCGTTGGCGATCGACACGAAGTCGTCGCCCACCTTGAAGATGACCACGCCCCGCACCTTCAGCGGAATGCCCTGGTGGGTCACGCAGTCCACCGACAACTCGGTCTCGTTCAGGTCGAGGGAAAGCTTGCGCACCGCCTGCACGCCGGGCAGCACCAGAGTGCCCCGCCCCGTGACGATGCGGAATCCCATGCCCTCCTCGAGGCCCTCGGTCCGGTGCTTGGAACCGGAGATGATGAGCGCCTCGTTCGGCTCGGCGACCCGCCACATCATCTTGAACAGACCGATCAGCACGAGGACGGCAACGACCGCCGCCCCCGCAACGACGCCGACAACCATCGGCATACGCCCCCTTTGCATGGTGCCCTTTCGGCACCGAACGAAGGGAGTGTGCTCCCGCGCAAGCCCATGGAGAAGATGCTGACGGATCCTTGTTGCAATCTTGATGCGCGGCTCTCACCTGGGGCGCAAGCAGCTCAACTGTCGTATGCGGCGGTGACGTAGACCGTGCGCGGCGGCAGGTACTCCACCACCATCACCACCGTGCCCCGCTCCATCCGGCCCGTCCCGTCCGCGGCGTACGCGAGGAAGTGTTCCGCACCCCCGCGCACCCGGACGATCACCTCGCCGACGAGGCCGGGCCCGATCGTTCCGGTGACCCGCCCCATGAGCCCCACCATCGACGCATCGTCCATGGTCACAGGGTACGGGCGGAACGCCGTCACGCCGCCGGCGCGTCCGCGGCCAAGTGGTCCGGCGGCCACAGCTCGTGCCAGCGCAGCTCCGCCTCCAGCTGTGCGGCCAGGGAGATCAGCAGCGCCTCGCTGTTGCCCGGGCCCAGCAGTTGGGCGCCGACCGGCAGCCCTCCGTCGACGAACCCGGCCGGGACGTTCACCCCGGGCCAGCCCAGGACGTTCCACGGCCAGGCGTACGGACACGCGGCGATCATGGCGCGGTCGGTGGCCAGACCGCCGAGGTTGGCCATCGAGCCGATCCGGGGCGGGGGAGCGGCCGTCGTCGGGGCGAGGATCACGTCGTACGTCCCGAAGAACCCGCCGATGCGCCGGTGCAGGGCCGCCTCCGCGCGCCGGGCCACCCGCAGGGGTGCCCCGCCCAGCAGCCTGCCCAGCCGGGCGGCATCCCGCGTGCGGCGGTCGAGCAGCGCGGGCTCGGGTGTGTCGCGGACGTGCTCGGCGATGCCGGCCGTGGCGCGCGGCACGAAGGTCAGTCCGATCTGGCCGTAGGGCGGGTCGGCCTCCTCGACTGTGTGACCCAACGCCGCCAGTTTCTCGGCGAGTTCGACCACCCGGGCGCGCACCTTTGGCTGCAGGCGTGCGGGGACCGCGGTGAACGGCGGCTTCAGCGACAGAGCGATGCGCAGCCGCCCGGGATCCCGGCCGACCGCGTCCGAGGCCGTCAGGGCCGGCGGCTGGTGCGGGTCGAGTGCGTGGTTGCCGCTCGCCGCGTCGAGGAGCAGGGCCGCGTCGGCGACGGTGCGTGCCAGGGTGCCGTTGACCGTGATGCCCTGGAATGCCTCGCCGCGCGGCCAGGTGGAGATGCGGCCGCGCTGCGGCTTGATGCCGATCAGGTGAGTCCAGGAGGCCGGGATCCGCACCGAACCGGCGCCGTCCGAACCGAGGGCGGCCGGGACCAGCCCCGCGGCGACCGCCGCGGCCGAGCCGCCGGACGAACCCCCCGGGCTGTGGTCGGCGTGCCAGGGGTTGCGGGTGTCGCCGAACGCGGGCCCCTCGGTGAACGGCCACTGCCCGAGCTCGCAGGTGTTGGTCTTGCCGATGATCACTGCTCCCGCCGCGCGCAGCCGCCGTACCGCCTCACCGTCCTCGGCGGCCGGCGGGAAGGCGCCCGGGCAGCCGAACGCCGTCGGCTCGCCCGCGACGTCCATGTCGTCCTTCACGGCCACCGGCACCCCGAGCAACGGGCCCCGTGCCCCGGCGGCCAACTCCCGGTCCGCGGCGTCCGCTTCGGCGAGCGCGGCCTCGGCGCGCACGATCCGGAAGGCGTTGAGGCTGCCCTGCGTGGCATCGATGCGGGCGAGGGCCCGCTCGACGAGCCGGCGGGAGGTCACCTCCCCGGCGGCGAGTGCGCGTGCGGACTCGGCCAGGCCTTGGGCACGGTCGAGCGTCATTGCGGGACCACCTCCGGGTGCACGATGTTTACCGGAGAGTAACTCCCGAACGGGCGGCGCAGTACAGGTTTCGCACAGGTGGCGTGGGCCCGTGTCGAAATCATCGACGTGCACCTGTCACCTCTCCCATGCCCGCCCGGGTGATCGAGCCTGGTCCGGGATGCCGGACGCCCGGCTGTGCCGGCTGCTCTTTCCGCCACGCGTCCGAAAACCGTCTGTGGCCCGGTCCGAGCGGCGGATTCTGCGCGTCACCGGGCCACCGTCGGCTCCGCTCACACCCCTCGTCCCGGACCTGTGCGGCGGGCTTAACCCCTGGTGATCGGCCGAGGTGACCTCGGCGTAATGAGTGATACGTACGTTCGCCATATACGAACCGGACGGATCACCAGGCAGAGGAGGCGCCCGTGCCCGCGCCCGACCCGCGGACCGACGGCATCTCGAAGGTGCGGACGGTCTGCTCGTACTGCGGTGTGGGCTGCGGCATGGTGCTCGACGTCGGCCGCGGACCGGACGGCCGCCGTACGGTCCTGAAGGCGTCGGGCGACAAGGAGCACCCCGCGAACTTCGGCCGGCTGTGCACCAAGGGCGCCACCACCGCCGACATGCTGTCCGCACCCGGCCGGCTGACCACGGCCCTCCTCCGGCCCGAGCGGGGGGAGGAGCCGGTGCCGGCCGCCGTGGACGCGGCGATCGAGGAGACGGCACGACGGCTGCGGGCGGTCGTCGACGAACACGGCCCGGACGCGGTGGCCCTCTATGTCTCCGGGCAGATGAGCCTGGAGGCGCAGTACCTCGCCAACAAGCTGGCCAAGGGCTTCATCCGCACCAACCAGATCGAGTCCAACTCCCGGCTGTGCATGGCCAGTGCGGGCACCGGCTACAAACTGTCGCTCGGTGCCGACGGCCCGCCCGGCTCGTACCAGGACCTCGACCGGGCGGACCTCTTCCTCGTCATCGGGTCGAACATGGCCGACTGCCACCCGATCCTCTTCCTGCGCATGATGGACCGGGTCAGGGCCGGGGCGAAGCTGATCGTCGTCGACCCGCGCCGCACGGCCACCGCCGCCAAGGCCGACCTCTACCTGCAGATCAGGCCGGGCACGGACCTCGCCCTGCTCAACGGCCTGCTGCACCTGCTCCACGAGAACGGCCACACCGACCCCGCCTTCATCGCCGCCCACACCGAGGGCTGGGAGGCGCTGCCCGGGTTCCTCGCCGACTACCCGCCCGCCACCGTCGCCGGGCTCACCGGCATCCCGGAGGACGACATCCGCGCGGCCGCCCGGCTGATCGGCGAGGCGCGGGAATGGACCAGCTGCTGGACGATGGGCCTCAACCAGTCCACGCACGGCACCTGGAACACCAACGCGCTCGTCAACCTCCATCTCGCCACCGGCGCGATCTGCCGGCCCGGCAGCGGCCCCTTCTCCCTCACCGGCCAGCCCAACGCGATGGGCGGCAGGGAGATGGGTTACATGGGCCCCGGGCTGCCCGGGCAGCGGTCCGTGCTCGTCGACGCGGAGCGCGCCTTCACCGAGGAGCTGTGGGAGCTGCCCCCGGGCACGATCCGCGCGGACGGCGTCGGCAAGGGCACCGTCGAGATGTTCCGGAAGATGGCCGACGGGGAGATCAAGGCCTGCTGGATCATCTGTACCAACC
>NZ_JBHYKH010000642.1:0-4521 GCF_042741275.1 Streptomyces sp. NPDC058964 | reverse complement strand
ACACTGGCCGTCACCGAAGCGGCAGTCGTCCGGGCCGTGCTCATCCACGCCCTGGCCATACCGGTGAGAGCCTTCTGGCACCTGGCCGTGCCGCCGCTGTCCGCCGTGATCCTGACCCGGCGGCGTGGCTACTGGGACGTCCAGCTCGACTACCGCACTCCGCCGGAGGCCCGGCGATGGCTCCTCTCGCAGGCATCCCTGCCGGTGCCCACCGAGCGTGATCAGCCCACGCTGGCCCACCCGCGAGGCGGGAGACGATCGGTCTCGCAGCGGGAGACCATCTTCGTCAGATGCGGGTAGGCCGCTGACCAGCGGACTCCGTCGCCGGCACCCGCCTCGGGACGTGGCCGGAAAGCGCGGTGCCGACCGTGGATGTCGGTGGATGGGAGGCGGGCCTTACGCTGGCCGGGCGCCGACGGCGGACGGGAGGAGGTCCCCACGCCGGCCGGGCGCTGACGGCGGGCGAGGGAGGCGCGCATGGGCGGGGCGGCACCCCCCGGGACGGTTCTGGTCGTGGACGACGACGCGGCCATCCGGCGATCTCTGGAGCGCGGGCTGCGGCTGAGCGGTTTCGAGGTGCGCACCGCGCCCGACGGGCTCGGCGCCCTCACCGCCATCGCGGACGGCCCGCCCGATGTGCTGGTGCTCGATGTGTCGATGCCCGGCATGAGTGGGATCGAGGTGTGCGCGCGGCTGCGCGCCGACGGCCGGGACCTGCCGGTACTCATGCTCTCCGCGCTCGACGAGACCGCCGACCGGATAGCCGGCCTGCAGGCCGGCGGCGACGACTACCTGGTCAAGCCGTTCGCCCTGCAGGAACTGGTACTGCGGCTGCGCGCTCTGCTGCGCCGACGGCCGCCCGTCGCCCAGGACCGCGTGCTGCGGGTGGCGGACCTGCTGATCGACCCCGCCGCCCGTACCGCCCGACGCGGCGGACGGCCTGTGGACCTCACCCGGCGCGAGTTCGAGCTGCTGGAGGTGCTTGCCCGGAACGCCGGGCTCGTCCTCACCCGTGACCAGCTGCTGGAGCGGGTGTGGGGGTACGACTTCGACGTGCGCAGCGACGCCGTGGACACCTTCGTCAGCTATCTGCGGCGCAAGCTCGAGACCGACGGCGCACCGCGGCTGATCCAGACCGTCCGCGGAGTCGGCTTCGTGCTGCGGGAGGAGCCGTGAGGCTGTCGACCCGGATCGGACTGGCGGTCGGCTGCACCGTCCCGCTGCTGGTACTGGCCTCCGGATGGCTGCTGCTCCAGCTCGTCGCCCGTGATCTGCACCGAGCCGAGGACGACCATCTGCGGGAACGGGCGGCGGCCGTCGTACCGGACGCCCGGGCACTGCTGCGGGCCGGGGCGGCCGGTCGGCCCAAGGCGGCGGACACCCGCGAACGCGCCCTCTACAGCGCGGCGCTCGACGTGGGGGTGAGGATGGTGGGGCCGGACGGTTCCTTCAGCGGCGGCCCGCAGCCGGGCTCCGGCGTACGGCTGCCCGCGCGTACCGGCGTCCCGGTCACCGTGCGTGCCGACGGTGACAGCTGGCGGGTGCTGGGCCGTCCGGTGCGCACGCCCCTTGCCTCAGGAACCCTGTGGGTGTTCGCGCCGGACACCGCCGACCGCGGCCAGCTGCGGCTGGTCAGGCGCCGGGTGCTGGTCACCACACTGCTCGCGGCCCCCCTGTCCGGCCTTCTGGCCTGGGGAATGTCCGCGGGTGCCGCTGCGCCGTTGCGGCGTCTGACCCGCCGTACCGCCGGACTCGACCCACGCACCGACCGTGCCCGCCCGCCCCTGGAGCCGACCGGTGTCACCGAGGCCGACGAGCTGGCCGCCACCGTTCGTACCGTCCTTGCCCGCTACGACGAGCAGGCCGCGCGCACCGCCGAGGCCCTCGACACGGCTCGTTCCTTCTCGTCGGCCGCCGCCCACGAACTGCGCACTCCGTTGATGAGCATGGGCACCAACCTGGACATCCTGGCCGAACACCCGGGGCTGGCCGAGGAGGACCGCGCTGAGGTCGTCACGGATCTGCGCCGTGAGCACGGCCGGCTGCAGGGCCTGCTGGTGATGCTGCGCGACCTGGGGCGCGGCGACCTCGTGGAGGCGGAGGCGTTCCGCAGCGCCGATCTGACCGAGATCGCCGAGGCGGCCGTCGCCGAGGCCCGGCGTCGTGCGCCCGGCGCACTGATCGTGCTGGACGCTCCGGCGGGGATCACCGTGCCCGGCTGGGAACCGGGACTGCGGCTGCTTCTGGACAATCTGCTGGCCAACGCCGTGGCGCACGGAGCCGATGCGCAGGGGCAGTTGAGCGTGACGGTGGGGATGCGCCACGTGGGGGAGTGGATCGTACTCACGGTGGACGACGGCGGCCCGGGAGTGCCGGAGCGCGACCGGGAGCGGATCTTCGAGCGGTTCCGGCGTGGCGCGGCCAGCGCCGGTTCCGGGCTCGGTCTCACCCTCGTGGCCCAGCAGGCGGCGCTGCACCGTGGCACGGTGACGGTCGGCCGGGCGCCTGGCGGCACAGGGGCGCGCTTCGAGGTGCGGCTGCCGGCCGGGGAGGGTGAACTGCCCGGCCGCCGGGACTGGTTGATCACGACTGCCGGGACATACCGGTCACAGGAATTCCCCAAAGAGGGCTCCTAGCGTGCCGTGGGACGGGCGGACGAGCGGTCCGTCCGGGAACGGAGGCATGTGATGGACATCCGGCGAAGGCGGCGTACCCTGCTGGCCGGGCTCGCCACGGCCGCGCTGTTGGCAGGCGGTACGGGCGCCGCCGCGGCCGACAGCTCCCCGGCACCGGGACCGACCGGCGACGGGGCCAGGGCGCTGTGCAAGCGGGTGCCGAAGATCGACCGTCGGATCGAACGGGCACTGAAGCGGTTGGACGCCGGTGTGGGCACCCGGGGTTCGGTGGCCCGGCTGGAGCTCCGCGTGGACAACGCCAAGAAGGCCGGCCATACCGAGATCGCCACGTTTCTGGAGAACCGGCTGAAGACCCGCAAGGCCCTCGTGCCGGTGCTCAAGCAGCGGCAGCAGGACCTCACCGAGGTCAGGACATGGTGCAAGGACAACGACGGCGGCAAGGCGGCGAGTTGATGCGCGCGCGGACCGTGGCGGTGCAGGCGGTGCTGCTGGCCGCCCTGGCCGTCGGCTGCTCCGGTCACGAAGGGGCGTCCTCGAAGGCTCCGGGTGCCGCCCCGTCGGGCTACTCGCAGATGCAGCAGAAGGTGAACGCTGCCGAGTCGGCCGCCGCCGCGGCCGACCGGGACGCCGCCTCGAACGCGGACCGCTGACCCGAGGGGGAGACGACGGAGCACCGGGTGGGCGCCCCGAGGGGTCGCCGCCCGGTGCTCCGCTGCCCACCGGTCGGGGAACGCCACGGCGGACCCGTCTCCCGCGTGAGCGCTCCGCCGGCTGTGGCAGGATGCCTCGCCCCCACGCACGTCGGACTGTGAGCGACATGCCCGGGACTTGGCCGCCCGGCAGCCGGACCACGCTGTTCGGTCATGCATTTCGGCCGGATCCACGCCCCGGTACTCCGCCGATCCGGCCGCCGTGCCGAGCGCATTGAGCGAAGACTTCCACGTCGCCCACGTACCGACCCACCACAACGCACACGTAGCCGCCGTCCGGACGGCCTGGAGGCCCTGTACCGGCTCGTGGAGGACCGACCACCCTCCGGTCCTGCTGCTGCGACGAGCCGTCGACGGCGGGCGACCGCACTTCGCAAGCCGTTGCGGCGTTCGGAATCGACACCGTGTCGCTTCGGCACCACCCGCACCCGGGCACGGTGCTGGGAGCGCACGTCCGACGCCTCGAGAACCCCGGGCCGGCCGACTTCTCGGCGAGGCGGACCGGTGCGACGCAGCGCGCGGCGGACTGGCGGCCGGGGACAGCCGGCTCACATGGCCGGCCGACGCCGTGGCACCGGAACTCGGCCGGAGGGCCTTCCTCGACCATCGGCCCGGCGCGGACGAGTGGTTCGAGCCGGGCGGTGACACGCCAGGGCGCCGCTCGAGTGCCGGCGCCGTTCACCAGGGGTATCGGTGCGAGGCAAGTGGCGCGATTCCGTGTACCGCCGTGGCCGCACAGCCTTGCCGTCAGCTAGCGTACCGACTGGCCGGTACGTCAGATCCGCTTGGCGCGCCGCACCCCACCCGTCCCTGGTACCGGAGAGAGCCGCCCATGACGCAGGACCACGACCAACTGGAGTTCGCGCACGCCACCTGGAAGACGATGGAGCCGTACCACGGCGCCATCTACTTCTCGCCCGAGGCGCAGGCCCAGTACGCCGCGCTGGGCGCCGACGCCAAAGCAGGGTATTTCGGCTCCCGCGCGGCCGCGCTCGGCGCGGCCCCGGCGGAACTCGTGGTGGCCACGTTCTACAACTTCAACCCCGGACTGGTGCATCAGGTCGTGCCCGCCGTGTGGGAAACGGCGTCACCGGAGCGTTTCCTCGAGGCCCGGCTCCACGGCATGGACGCGACGCTGCGCCGCGTCCTCGGCGAGGACGTCACCTCTCCCGAGG
>NZ_JBHYKH010000641.1:0-4535 GCF_042741275.1 Streptomyces sp. NPDC058964 | reverse complement strand
GAGTTCCCGTGTGGTCCCGGGAACTCCGCCGCGGCGCCTGTGCGTTGGTGCCGCAAGTGCGGCGAAGGAGACAAAGGGGACGGCTCAGCGGCCGGCGCCTCCGTCGGCGTTGGGGCCGGCGTAGTCCTCGCCGTAGGCGCCCTTGGCGGGGCGGCGGCGGCGCATGGGGGGCTCGACGCCGTCTGCGAGGCGGCGGGCGGTGAGCAGGAAGCCCGTGTGACCGATCATTCGGTGGTCGGGGCGGACGGCGAGGCCCTCGATGTGCCAGTTGCGGATCATCGTCTCCCAGGCGGTCGGCTCGTTGAAGCAGCCGATCTCGCGGATGGACTCGACGGTCCTGGCGAGCTGGGTGGTGGTGGCCACGTAGCAGCACAGGATGCCGCCGGGGACCAGCGCCTTGGAGACGGCCTCCAGGCACTCCCAGGGGGCGAGCATGTCGAGGATGACGCGGTCGACGTCGGTGTCGGACAGGTTGTCCTGGAGGTCGCCGACCGTGAGCCGCCATGCCGGGTGCGGGCCGCCGAAGTAGCGCTCGACGTTCTGCTGCGCGATCTCGGCGAAGTCCTCGCGGCGCTCGTAGGAGTGCAGCATGCCCTGGTCGCCGATGGCGCGGAGCAGGAAGCTGCTGAGCGAGCCGGAGCCGACGCCGGCCTCGACGACGCGGGCGCCGGGGAAGATGTCGGCGAAGGCGAGGATCTGCCCCGCGTCCTTGGGGTAGACGACGGCCGCCCCGCGGGGCATGGACAGGACGTAGTCGGGGAGCAGGGGGCGCAGCGCCAGGTAGGCGACGTTTCCGGTGGTGCGGACAACGCTGCCCTCGGGAGCGCCGATCAGTTCGTCGTGCGGGAAGGAACCCTTGTGGGTGTGGAAGTTCTTCCCGGCTTCGAGCGTGAACGTGTAGTGACGGCCCTTGGGGTCGGTCAGCTGAACCTGGTCCCCGACCTTGAAGGGCCCGCGCCTGCGGGCGGCACCGGTCGGTTCGGACATGTGAACAGCCTACCGGCGTTTCCGGGGGCCGCCGACCACGGAAGGGCAGGGGGTTCTACGTGGTCGGGCGGGCCATGGCCTTGACGAAGGCGCGTTCGACGTCGGCGGCGGACAGGACGCCGTAGATCTCGCCGGTCTCCTCGACGACGAGGTACTCGGTGGCGGGGGTGGCACGCAGGACGTCGAGCAGATCCTCGCCCGCGAGTTCCGCCGAGACGCGCATGCCGTCGGTGAGTTCCTGGGCGAGGCCGCTGACGGAGACCCAGGGGCGGCGGTGTTCGGGTACGCCGACGATGGCGGCCTCGCGCACGAGGGAGAGGGGGTTGCCGTCGGCGTCGACGACGACGAGGGCGCGGGCGCCGGCGGCGTTGGCCCGGCGCAGGGCCTCGGAGAGGGGGGTGTCGGTCTCCACCGGGACGGCTCGGCGGGTGAGGGTGCGGGCGCGGAGTTCCGGGAGGTGTTCGCGCAGGCGGGCCATGCGGAGGCTGTTTCCGGCGCCGGTCCAGATGATCGCGGCGAGGATGGCGGCGAGCAGGGCGTCGGTGACGGTGTCCATGCCGTTGATCTCCTCGCCCCCGGAGCCGAGGGCGCCGGACTGGTTGAGGAGCGGGAGGCCGATCAGGACGGAGAGGGCGAGGGCACGGCCGACCCAGGCGGCGGCGACGGTGCCGCTCATGGGCTTTCCGGTGATCTTCCAGACGACGGCTCGGAGCATGCGGCCGCCGTCGAGGGGGAGGCCGGGCAGGAGGTTGAAGGCGGCGACGATGAGGTTGGAGATCATCAGGCCGGCCAGCAGGACGCCGGGGACGGTGCCGGGCCGCACCGGCTGCATGGCGAGGTAGAACAGGCCGGCGAGCACGAGCGAGAGCAGGGGGCCGACGAAGGCCAGGACGAATTCGCGTCCGGGCGTCTCGGCCTCCTTCTCGATCTCGGAGACCCCGCCGAAGAACTGGAGCTGGATGCGGCGGACGGGGAGCTTGAAGCGGATGGCGGCGACGGTGTGGGCGAGCTCGTGGACCAGGACGGAGGCGTAGAAGGCGACCGCGAAGAAGAGGGAGACGAGGTAGCGGGCGGCGCCGAGTTCCGGCAGCACGCGGTCGAGCTGTCCGCCGAACACCCAGGTGATCAGCGCGGCGACGAGGAACCAGCTGGGAGCCACGTACACGGGTACGCCGAAGGGCCGTCCCATGAGGAGCCCGCCGCCGGGTTCCCGGGGCCGCCGGGGCGGGGGCCCTCCGGCGATGCCGGAGTCGGCGTGGGAACGGACGGTGTGGTCGGTGTCGTCCGGTCCGTGCGTGCCGGTGTGGGCGATGCGGGCAGGCTCCGGGCGGTCGCCGGACGCGGGCTGTGCGGACGGCCCGGCCGCCGCGTCGGTGTTCGTGTCCTCGTCCGTGTCCGTGTCCGTGTCCGGGGCCTCGGGCCGGGTGTCCGCGCGGGCGGGCGGCCCGGGGGCCGGGGGGTGCTCGACGCCGGTCGTGGGGCCGTGGTCCGGTGTCTGCTCTGCTCCTCCACCGGTGGCGGTGGTGGGGGCGTCGTCGTGCTGCGGCCCGGGGTTCCGGGTGACCGGGGCCGTAGGACCTGCGGGGTGCTCGGTCGGCTCGTCGTTGCCGGACCGCGGGTGCCCGTTCCCGCCGCTCACGTCCACGGTTTCCCCTCGTTCGAAGCGTCTTCCGCGCCAGCCGGGCGGAAGGGTCTGGGTCGATGGTATGCGTCCGTCGGCGGGCGTTCCGCCCCGGCACCCCCTGTGTTTGCCCGGCTGCCGTGCGCAAGTCGCGGCCCGCGACTGGGTGACTGTCAGTGGTGGGCCGTATGGTCTGTGGTCATGGACAGCAGCATCGAGGGCGCAGGGTCGGTTCCGCCGGTCATGGCCGAGCCGTTGGCGGCGACGGCGGCCGAGGGCACGGCGGCGGCCGCTCCGCAGCACGTCGTCATGGCCCCCGCCTCGCTGTCGCCGTCACGGGCCAGTGATTTCATGCAGTGCCCGCTGCTGTACCGGTTCCGGGTGATCGACCGGCTGCCGGAGAAGCCGAGTGAGGCGGCGACCCGGGGAACCCTGGTGCACGCGGTCCTCGAGCGGCTCTTCGACGCGCCCGCCGCCGAGCGCACAGCGCCCCGGGCGAAGTCGCTGATCCCGGGCCAGTGGGATCGGTTGCGGGAGACGAAGCCCGAGGTCGTGGAGTTGTTCGCCGACGACCCCGAGGGCGAGCGGCTGGCGCAGTGGCTGAGCGAGGCGGAGCGGCTGGTGGAGCGGTGGTTCTCGCTCGAGGACCCGACGCGGCTGGAGCCGGCCGAGCGCGAGCTGTTCGTGGAGACCGAGCTGGAGTCCGGACTGCGGCTGCGCGGGATCATCGACCGGGTCGACGTGGCGCCGACCGGTGAGGTGCGGATCGTCGACTACAAGACCGGCAAGGCGCCGCGGCCGGAGTACGCCGAGGGCGCGCTGTTCCAGATGAAGTTCTACGCGCTGGTCGTGTGGCGCCTGAAGAACGTGATCCCGCGGCGGCTGCAGCTCGTCTATCTCGGCAGTGGTGACGTGCTGACGTACGACCCCGTGCCGGCCGATCTGGAGCGTGTCGAGCGGAAGCTGCTGGCGTTGTGGGAGGCGATCCGGCAGGCCACCGAGTCCGGTGACTGGCGGCCGCGTCCGACCAAGCTGTGCGGCTGGTGCGACCACCAGGCGCACTGCCCGGAGTTCGGCGGCACTCCCCCGCCGTACCCGTTGCCGGTGCGGGCGGCCGGGTCCGGGGACCTGTGAGCGGGCGCCCCGGAGGCGGAGCGTCGACGGGGCGCAGGGCAGAATGGGGCCGGACTAGCGAAGGAGACTTACGTGGCCATCCGCGTCCTACTGGTCGACGACCAGCCGCTGCTGCGTACGGGCTTCCGGATGATCCTGGAGGCCGAGCAGGACATCGCGGTCGTCGGTGAGGCCGGAGACGGCCTGCAGGCACTCGACCAGGTGCGGGCGCTGCAGCCCGATGTGGTACTGATGGACATCCGCATGCCGCGGATGGACGGTGTGGAGGCGACCCGGCAGATCACCGGGCCGGGACGGGACGGTCCGGCCAAGGTGCTGGTGCTGACCACCTTCGACCTGGACGAGTACGTGGTGGAGGCGCTGCGGGCGGGGGCCAGCGGGTTCCTGCTGAAGGACGCGCCCGCCAACGAGCTGGTGCAGGCGATCCGGGTGGTGGCGGCGGGTGAAGCGATGCTGGCGCCGAGCATCACGCGGCGGCTGCTGGACAAGTACGCCACGCATCTGCCCTCGGGTGACGAGCCGGTGCCGGACACGCTGCACACGCTCACCGACCGTGAGGTGGAGGTGCTGAAGCTGGTGGCGCGCGGGCTGTCGAACGCGGAGATCGCCGCGGACCTGTTCGTGAGCGAGACGACCGTCAAGACGCACGTGGGCCACGTGCTGACGAAGCTGGGCCTGCGCGACCGGGTGCAGGCGGCCGTGTACGCGTACGAGAGCGGGCTGGTGCGTCCCGGCGCGCAGTAGCGTGTGGCGGTGCTACGACGAGGGCGCCCACCCCGGGGGGAGGGCGCCG
>NZ_JBHYKH010000640.1:0-4545 GCF_042741275.1 Streptomyces sp. NPDC058964 | reverse complement strand
TAATTTTCTTTTGTTTATAAGATAATGTAACATAACCCCGTACCGCCTGAGCGCGTACGGGGCCGGCTGCCCCCGGTTTCCTCCGGTGCCCCGCACTCGACAGCCCCGCAAGCTACGCGGGGCGCCGGACGGAACAACCCCCCTCATACTTCTGCACAACCTCCCGCCGGGTCAGGCGGCGAAGGAGATGGTTCACGTGTCCGCTACGCCCGTGCTGGCGTTGCGCGGAGTCTCCAAGCGGTTCGGTGCGGTCCAGGCCCTCACCGACGTCGAGCTGGAGGTCCACGCCGGAGAAGTGGTCGCCCTGGTGGGCGACAACGGCGCAGGAAAGTCGACCCTGGTCAAGACGATCGCGGGCGTCCACCCCATCGATGAGGGCGTCATCGAATGGGAGGGCAAGCCCGTCAGCATCAACAAGCCCCACGATGCCCAGGGACTCGGCGTCGCGACGGTCTACCAGGACCTCGCGCTGTGCGACAACCTCGACGTGGTCGGCAACCTCTTCCTCGGGCGCGAACTGCTGCACCGTGGAGTCATCGACGAGGTGTCGATGGAGAAGCAGGCCCGTGAGCTGCTGAGCACGCTCTCGATCCGCATCCCGAGCGTCCGCATCCCGATCGCGAGCCTCTCCGGCGGTCAGCGCCAGGTCGTCGCGATCGCCCGCGCGCTGATCGGTGACCCGAAGGTCGTCATCCTCGACGAGCCCACCGCCGCCCTCGGCGTCGAGCAGACCGCGCAGGTCCTGGACCTGGTCGAGCGGCTGCGCGAGCGCAACCTCGGCGTCATCCTCATCAGCCACAACATGGCGGACGTCAAGGCTGTCGCGGACACCGTCGCCGTCCTGCGCCTGGGCAAGAACAACGGCTCCTTCCCCGTGAAGAGCACCAGCCACGAAGAGATCATCGCCGCGATCACGGGAGCCACGGACAACGCCGTGACTCGTCGTGCGGAGCGTCGCACCACGGAGGCGGCAAAGTGAGTGACACGTCCAAGGTCGAGAAGGCCGACCCCGCCGCCCCGGTGCAGGACACCGTGGCCCCCGCCGACGACCCCACGGCCGCTCCGGTCGCCGTCGTCGACCCGCGCCTGCTGGTCCGTGAAGAGGGCCTCAAGGGCTACATCACCGAGTTCAAGCGCAAGATCAAGGGTGGCGAGCTCGGCTCGCTGCCGGTCTTCGTCGGTCTGGTCGTCATCTGGACGATCTTCCAGCTGAAGAACGACCTCTTCCTCAGCGCCGACAACCTGTCGAGCATCAGCTACTTCCTCTCGGCCACCGGCATGCTCGCCATCGGCCTGGTGTTCGTGCTGCTGCTCGGTGAGATCGACCTCTCCGTCGGCTCGGTCAGCGGTCTGGCGTCCACCGTGTTCGCGGTCTTCGTCGTCAACCACGGCATGAACGGCTGGCTGGCGCTGGTCCTGGCCATCGTGACCGGTATCGCCATCGGCGCGCTCCAGGGCTGGTTCTTCGCCAAGATCGGCGTGCCGGCGTTCGTGGTGACCCTGGCCGGCTTCCTCGGCTGGAACGGTCTGATGCTGTGGCTCCTCGGCGACAGCGGCACCATCAACATCCCGGCCGAGTCCGGCCCGGTGCACCTGCTCGGCCAGAGCTCCTTCTTCATGGACCAGGCCATCGTCGGCGCCTACCTGCTCGCGGGCCTCGGTGTCGTCCTGATGGCCGTCGGCTCCTTCAACGAGCAGCGCCGGCGCCGCGCCGCCGGCGTGCCCTTCCGGCCCACCAGCGAGATCCTGATCCGGGTCGTCCTGCTCGCCATCGCGTCCTTCGCCGCCGCGGCCGTGCTGAACAACGCCTCCGGCGTCTCCAACGCCCTGGTGATCTTCCTCGCCGCGCTGGTGATCGTCGACTTCGTGCTGCGTCGTACGACCTACGGCCGGAAGGTTTTTGCGGTCGGTGGTGGCATCGAGGCCGCGCGCCGTGCCGGTATCAGCGTCCCGATGGTCCGCATCACCGTGTTCGCCATCTCCGGCGGCTTCGCGGCGGTCGGCGGCATGTTCTTCGCCGGCCAGACCGCGAGCGCCACGCTCAACGCGGGTGGCGGCAACACCCTGATGCTCGCCATCGCGGCGGCCGTCATCGGTGGTACGAGCCTCTTCGGCGGCCGCGGCAGCGTCTGGTCCGCCCTCCTGGGCATGCTGGTCATCCAGTCCATCCAGACCGGCCTCGACCTGCTGAACATGAACACCTCGATCCAGTACATGATCACCGGTGCGGTTCTGCTGGGCGCGGTCGTCATCGACTCCGTCTCCCGCAAGAGCCAGAAGGCGGCGGGTCGCGCATAACGCGCGTCGCCTTCGCCGAAGTTCACATCTGAACCCTGTGCCCGGCACCAACGGCGGTGCCGGGCACAGCTGTGTCCCGGGAACGGTTCCGGGGCGTACGGCCGTTCGCGTGACGTATGACGCCCAGCCCGGGCGCCGCCCGCAAAGGCGGAACATTAGACTCGACAAGCCCGGCAACAGCTCGATCAGCTTTTACTGCAAGGAGGCACGGGTGCCGCTGCTGACCCGCATCAGGGGACCGCGCGATCTGGACCGGCTCAGCCCGGAGGAGCTGGACCAGCTGGCAGGGGAGATCCGGACCTTCCTCGTCGACGCCGTCTCCAAGACCGGTGGCCATCTCGGGCCCAACCTGGGCGTGGTCGAGCTCACCATCGCCCTGCACCGCGTCTTCGACTCGCCGAAGGACAAGGTGCTGTGGGACACCGGACACCAGTCCTACGTGCACAAGCTGCTCACGGGCCGGCAGGACTTCTCCAGGCTGAAGATGAAGGGCGGCCTGTCCGGCTACCCCTCGCAGGCCGAATCCGAGCACGACGTCATCGAGAACTCGCACGCCTCGACGGTCCTCGGCTGGGCTGACGGCCTGGCAAAAGCCAATCAACTACGCAAAAAGGACAGTCATGTCGTCGCCGTCATCGGTGACGGTGCCCTCACCGGCGGCATGGCCTGGGAGGCGCTGAACAACATCGCCGACGCCAAGGACCGCCCGCTGGTCATCGTCGTGAACGACAACGAGCGGTCGTACGCGCCGACCATCGGCGGCCTCGCCAACCACCTGGCGACGCTGCGCACCACCGACGGTTACGAGCGCTTCCTGGCCCGCACCAAGGAGGTCCTGGAGCGCACCCCGGTCGTCGGCAGGCCGCTCTACGAGACCCTGCACGGCGCGAAGAAGGGCCTGAAGGACTTCATTGCCCCGCAGGGCATGTTCGAGGACCTCGGCCTGAAGTACGTCGGCCCGATCGACGGTCACGACATCGAGGCCCTGGAGTCGGCGCTGGCCCGTGCCAAGCGGTTCGGCGGTCCGGTGATCGTCCACTGCCTCACCGAGAAGGGCCGCGGCTACCAGCCCGCCCTCCAGGACGAGGCCGACCGCTTCCACGCCGTCGGCAAGATCCACCCCGACACCGGCCTCCCGATCGCCAGCTCCGGCGCCGACTGGACCTCCGTCTTCGGCGACGAGATGGTGAAGCTCGGTCACGAGCGGGACGACATCGTGGCCATCACCGCCGCGATGCTCCAGCCGGTCGGCCTCGACAGGTTCGCCAAGGCCTTCCCCGACCGGGTGTACGACGTCGGCATCGCCGAGCAGCACGGCGCCGTCTCGGCGGCGGGTCTCGCGACGGGCGGGGTGCACCCCGTCTTCGCCGTCTACGCCACCTTCCTCAACCGTGCCTTCGACCAGGTGCTGATGGACGTGGCCCTGCACAAGTGCGGGGTGACCTTCGTGCTGGACCGGGCCGGCGTCACCGGCACCGACGGCGCCTCCCACAACGGCATGTGGGACATGTCGATCCTCCAGGTCGTACCGGGTCTCAGGCTGGCCGCGCCGCGCGACGCCGACCAGGTCCGCGCCCAGCTGCGCGAAGCCGTCGAGGTGAAGGACGCGCCGACCGTCGTCCGCTTCTCGAAGGGCGCCGTCGGTCCCGCCGTCCCGGCCGTGGGGCGCGTCGGCGGCATGGACGTCCTGCGCGAGCCGGGCACCGACACCCCGGACGTGCTGCTGGTCTCCGTGGGCGCCCTCGCGCCGATGTGCCTGGAGATCGCCGACCTGCTGGACAAGCAGGGCATTTCCACCACCGTCGTGGACCCGCGCTGGGTCAAGCCCGTCGACGAGGCCATGGCCCCGCTCGCCGAGCGGCACCGGGTGGTCGTCACGGTCGAGGACAACTCTCGCGTCGGCGGCGTCGGGTCGGCCGTCGCGCAGGCCCTGCGGGACGCCGGTGGCGACGTCCCGCTGCGCGATTTCGGCATCCCGCCCCGGTTCCTCGACCACGCCTCGCGTGCCGAGGTCATGGCCGAGATCGGGCTGACCGCGCCGGACATCGCCCGCCAGGTCACCGGGCTCGTCTCCAAGCTGGATGGACGCTTCGACCGCCCGGGCGCCGAGGTCGACTCGGTGGAGCCCGCGCGCGACTAGGACACCGGGAGGGGTCCGTACGGGCCGGGTTTACCACAACCCGGAGTGGGGTTAACCGCCCCAGTTGGTGGATTTGGGGGGGCCCGGGGCTACCAAAAACCCCCCCC